>JAPLER010000233.1:0-4790 GCA_026391115.1 Bacteroidota bacterium
AACCTGAAATTGCTGCAACAGTAGGCAAAGAATATACAGTTCCATTACCGAAAGCAGTAGCACTACAAGTACCATTACTTACTGTATAAGTAATTATTATCGCTCCAGCTCCAACACCTGTTACTAATCCAGTTGCATCTACTGTGGCTCTTGTATTATTACTAGACGCCCAAGTACCACCAGATGTGGCGTTGGCTAATTGCAATGTGGAATTAACGCAAACACCATTCTGACCTGAAGGTATAGTTGTAATTGAAGAAACTGTTGGTACAGCATTTACCGTAATTAATTTTGTAGCACTTGAACTACAACCACCACCACCAGTAGTAACTGTGTAGCTTATAGTACAAGTACCAACACCTGTACCAGTTACAGCACCTGAATTACTTACAATTGCTACAGCTGTATTACTACTACTCCAAGCACCTCCAGTTACAGAAGCTACTAGAGTTGTAGTAGAACCGACACAAACATTACTTTGACCTGATAATGTACCTGAATTAGGTGTAGTATTTACAGTAACAAAAGAGCGAGCAGCACTAGCACAACCAGTTACATTTGTAACAACGTAATTAATTACTGTATTACCTGTTGCAACACCTGTAGCAACACCTGTTGTAGGATTTATAGTTGCAATTGAGGTATTACTTGAATTCCATGTGCCACCAGCAGTGTTATTAGTAAAATTTGTAGTTTGTCCAACACAAATAGTACCATTTGCTGGGTTATTGTTAGAAATATTTGGACCAGCATTAACGGTTATTGCATAGTTATTTGAAGTTCTTGTACATCCAGCTGCATTACTTACAGTATAAGTAACATTGGCACCTCCACCAAAAGTTGCAGATAATCCTTTTAACCAACCAGTTAAAGAATCGACACTTAAAAAAGTAATTCCAGGGCCACCACCAGTTACGTATTTCCAATACCCTGCTAATCCAGTGGGAGTGCTAGTACCTGTTAAAAGTATAGAATCATTAACACAAACAGTATTTGCACCACTAACTGTAGGGGTTCCTGGTCTATTTGCAACTGTTACATTTAAAGTAGATGACGCTACACAAGTGCCACCTTTATTTACGGTATAAGTTACAGTTGATGTACCTGCTGTAGCTCCTGTTGCAGCACCTGTAGTTGTATTTATATTAAGAACTGCGGTATTACTGCTTGACCAAGTACCACCTGTTGTTGTACAAGTATATGTAGGGTTAGGATTTGCTCCAATACAAACAGTTGAATTACCAACAATTGATGCCACAACTAAAGTTGGGCTAATTGTAACTAATGAACTAACAGCAGTTGAACAACCATTACCATTAGTTACAGTATAAGTTATTGTAGATGTACCTGCTCCCATACCAATTACTGTAGCATTATTATTAGGCGTTTGAGGAGATACAATAGCTACTGCATTATCAGAAGTTGTCCAAACACCACCAGTTGGGGTTGAAACAGATAATGCTGTTGTTGATCCTACACAAGTTGAGTTTGTACCTGTAATAGGTTGAACTGTAGGCTTAGGATTTACTGTTACAATTGTAGTAGCTGTAGAAGTACAACCATTACTATTAGTAACTGTATATGTAATTGTAGCATTTTGTTGTATTACTACTACTCCAAACACCACCTGTTGTTGTATTTGATAATTGTGAGGTACTTCCAACACAAATTGCAGTGTTGCCTGTAATTGCACCAACATTTGGAGATTCATATATGATAACATTTTTAGATGCAACTGCTGCACAAGCACCACTACCAACTGTATATGTTATAGCCACTACACCTGGGGCTATTGGATAAACTGTTCCATTAACTACTGCCGCAATACTCAAGTCACTACTATTCCAAGTGCCTCCAGCAGTAGCATCAGTTAATAATAAAGTTGCACCCATACACACACTAGATGCACCTACAATTGGAGATACAGTAATTGATGATGTAACTGTAATAGAAAAAATTACAGAATCAGTACAACCAGCACCATTTGTAACTGTATATTTTATTGTATCTATACCAGGTGCAACACCAGTAACAATACCACCTGTTGATACAGTTGCAAGAGAAGTATTAGAAGAAGTCCAAGTTCCACCAGCTGTTGAATTTGTTAAAGCTGTTGTTGAACCAACACAAACTTGGTTACTACCAGATATTGAAGAAAGTGTTGGTGAATTGCTAACAGTAATATTATAGGTTACGCTTTTTGAACATCCTCCGCCACCAGTGACAGAATAAGTAACTGTTACAGCACCTGCAGCAGTTGCAGACAAAACTCCTGATTGTGTAATTGATGCTCTAAAACCACCAGTGGTAATAGACCAAGTTCCACCAGTTGTTGCATTAGCAAGTGTAATTGACTTTCCTGTACACACAGTTGTTGGTCCAGTTATTGGAGCAACAGTAACACCATTAGTTACTGTAATTTCAACCATTACGCTATTTGTGCATCCATTACCATTTGTAACTGTATACTTTATAGTATCAATTCCTGTAGCAATACCAGTAACAGTTGCGTTAGTACCACCACCACCAGTTGCGGTTACAGTTGCTATTGAAGTATTAGTTGATGTCCAGTTACCTCCATTTGTATTATTTGTTAAAGTAGTTGTAGAACCAACACAAATAGTAGTTGTGGTTGCAGAAATTGCATTAACAGTTGGACTAGCATTAACAGTAACACTTCTAGTCACAGCTGTACTACATCCAGCTGTATTGGTTACAGTATAAGTAATTGTTACAGTTCCAGCACCAACACCTGTTACTAAACCACTATTTTGATCTACTGTGGCTCTAGTAGTATTTCCACTAGTCCATTTACCACCAGCAGTCGCATCACTTAATTGAGTTGTAGCACCCACACAAACTGTGTTTGTACCTGTTATGGCTTGAACAACTGGATATCCACCTACGATAAAATTGGTAGTTGCTGTATTACTGCATCCGGTTGTGCCATTTGTAACAGTATAACTAATTATTGCAGTGCCAGCTGCTTGACCAGTTACTAAACCTGTATTGCTAATATCTGCAACAAATATGTTACTACTACTCCAAACCCCACCACTTGTTGCGTTATTTAATTGAGAAGTCGTACTAATACAGGCAGATGCCGTACCAGTAATTGCTGCAACAGTTGGTAACGAATTTATAGTTACAACAATTTTTGTTTGTGCAGAAAAACTACCATCGCTAACATTTACAGTAAATGAATCTAAACCATTGTAACCATTTGTTGGAGTATAATCAAATCCACTTGGTGATACAATACCACCAGCACCAGTTGACTGTAACCCTGGAAACCCATGTACTGTTCCATAAATTGGTGCAGTTGTTACAGTGTAAGTCAAAGATTGCCCTGCATCAGGATCTGTTGTAACTAATTTAGAGTCAATTGAATTGCTGCCAGAATTTTGACAGATAGTTAAGTTTTGTCTAGTGCCACCATTAAAACTTGGGGCTACTTGTGATTTTGCAAATGCAAATAAAAAAACTGCTACGAGTGTTAGTAGAAATTTTGCTTTCATATGTGGTGTATAAATTTTAGATAGAAGTTTGCGAATTTAGCAATGACTAACGTATAAATAAAAAGTTTAATTGTAAATTAACAACAAATTACAATGTACAACAATCAATTACGTTCAAAAAAATAACTTATCAATACCACTTATAACAACTATTTGCTTTTCCTAACAATACTTATTATCAAGTGGCTATTTGCATACTTTTGAGAAAACATATAACAAGTATCAGACTAAGTAAAACAATATTAACTTTTGGGGCATTCTTTTTATTTGCCAATCGTTCTATAGCAAATAATATTTCTGCAAAATCAAATTTGTCTGAAACTAAAATTAGTTTTCCTTGTTTACATTTCACATCAAAAGATTCTAACTCATTTACTTTACCATTTTCAATGGCTGGTAATTTAATTATTATCAAAGCAAAGGTTGATAACACTGAAGGTAGTTTTATTTTAGATAGTGGTTGCCCTGGCTTAGTGCTTAATCTTACATATTTTCGTGATTACCCAAGAACAATTGACGCAGATGATGATACAAAAGGAATTACAGGCAACATTGGATACATTGAACACACTACTGTAAAAGAATTAAACTTTGGCTTTAAAACTGAATTTGATATAAAAGCTGATTTGATAGGACTTGGACATATTGAAAATAAAAAAGGAATAAAAATTTTGGGATTAATTGGAATGCAATTTATTGATGATGGAGAAATAATAATTGATTATGAAAAGTCAATCATTTACTTTCACAAAATTGCTAAGTTCGAAGAAAAGACATATAAACATAAAATGCTTGCAGATACAAGTTTGTACAGTGTTATAAATTTTGAAGTTGTTGACAATAGAATTATTGTGAAATCGGAAATTGCTGGTAAAATATTGAGACTAATTATTGATTGTGCAGCCGAAACCAATGTATTAAATACAAAACTTCCTAATGTTGTTTTTGATAATTTAACCATCAATGGTAGTGTATTGCTTACTGGTGCTAGCAATTCTAAAGTTGAAGCAATAAAAGGTGATATAAAAGATTTTAAAATAGGTAATAAAACAATTACTAATTTGCCATTTATTGTTGCCAATTTAGAGAAAACTTGTTTTGCCTATGGAGGTTGTGTAGATGGAATTTTGGGCTTTGATTTTTTAGGCTTACAAAAAATTGGGTTTAACTTTGTAAAACATCAAATGTATTTATGGAAATAACAAATCACATAATGATGTTACTTAAAAAAAGTACAATTAAAGTGCTTGTATTGCTATTACTAATTTGCAA
>JAPLER010000233.1:4816-7540 GCA_026391115.1 Bacteroidota bacterium
CAATGCAAATACCGCTATTGCACAGCCCAACACTAAAGAATATTTTATCCGTGATGGCAAAATCCATATTAATCTCTCTAAAAATATAGATAAAAAAACTATTGAAGACTTTACAAAAAAATACAGTTTAGCTGAATTAAAACTTCAAAAATTTATTGCAGAATCATTTGCAGATTCTATTTTTTCTAGAGGATGGAATATCGATTTTGAAGACGAGAATTATTTTCATTTGAGTAAGCCATTATTTGGTTCATCAGATATGAATAACCCTTTACAATGTATCAATGTTTCTACCAAAGAAGGTTTATTAGCAGATAATTTAAATGCAATGTTTGGTATCAATCAGTTTAAAAAAAATGAGTTTATAGTAGAAGATTCTTTTGTAATTTTTACTTTATATAATCAACCCAAAGCTAGTAAAGTTTTATTGACAGGGAGTTTTACAAATTGGCAATATAAAGCCATACCAATGAAAAAAAATAATAATGATTGGGTTGCAAAAGTGAAACTATCTGTTGGCAAACATTTATATAAATTTATTATTGATGGTGATTGGACTATTGATGAAAATAATAAGAACATTGAAGATGACACAAGAGGCAATATGAATTCGGTATATTACAAAACAAATGTTACTTTTAAGCTAAATGGCTATTCGAATGAAAAGAAGGTTTTTGTTGCAGGCAGTTTTAACAATTGGGATGAAAAAAATTATAAACTTATAAAATCTAAAGATGGCTGGCAGCTACCTGTTTATTTAGCAACAGGTACTTACACATATAGATTCATTCTTGGCAAAAAATGGATTGCAGATCCTAGCAATAAAGAAACTTTGCCTAACGAATTTGGTGAAACAAACTCTGTAATAAGAATTGGAAAATCAATGCTAATAAAGCTCAAAGGTTTTCAAAATGCTAGTAAAGTTTTTTTGGTAGGTAGTTTTAATAGTTGGAGAAACTTTGAATTGCCTATGTCAAAAACATCAATTGATTGGCAAATTAATTATACACTTGGCCCAGGAAATTTTGAATACAAATTTTGGGTTGATGGGCATTATTATAATGATGATGGAGAAGAATTGAGTAATGAAGATGCTGGTAATATTTTAGTAAATAATCCCAACTATACTTTTACATTAAATGGTTTTGAAAATGCTAAGTCTATACAAATTTCTGGAGACTTTAATGGCTGGGCAAAAAATGGCTATGAACTTGAAAAAAACAATGGCAAATGGTCATTAAAACTACACTTAAGTAAGGGAAAGCATTTGTACAAATACATTGTAGATGGCAAATGGATTATCGATCCTCAAAATAAACTTTGGGAAGAAAACGAATTCAACACTGGTAATTCTATTCTTTGGGTTGAATAAATCAACTTTTTACTTTAAATAAAAACATTAAATTGCACCCCTAAATAATTATATGAAGAAGCTTTTATTTTTATTAATTCCTATTTTTTCTTTTGCTCAAAAAGGTTTTAAAATTACAGGGACAATTACTGGTTTAAAAGATAGTACATTGGTATTTTTAAATGATGGACAAGACAACAACGTAGCACAAGGTTATGTATTAAAAAATAAATTTGTACTAGAAGGCAAAACAGAAGTAGCTTCATATTTTAGACTTGGTTTTATTGGCAAACAAGATTTATTTGAAATGTTTATTGGTAATGATAATATTAAGGTTACTGGCAAAGCAGATAATATTAAAAAACTATTAGCAATAGGCTCTCCTACTCATACCAGTTTTACTGGCTTTTTGGATAAGTTTTACCCAATGCAAGAAAACTTAACCAAACTATACAACAATAAAAATGCAGAGAAGAATCAAGCAAAAAAAGATTCTTTAGAAAAAGTTTTTAACAAGTTATTTAAATCAAGAACCGATTTAGTTTCAAACTTCTTATCTACCCACCCTTCATCAACAGTTAGTACATTTTTATTATTAAATTTATATCCATTTTTTGGCGACGAAAGTGTTTTGGAAGAAAAGTTTGCACAACTTACTGGCGATGCCAAAAAAGGTTTATTTGCAGACTTAATAGAACAAAAAATTACTGCTGCCAAAAAACCTGTTGCAGGAGCAATTGGTTCTTTAGTTCCAGAGTTTTCTCAAAACGATGTTGATGGGAAACCAATATCTATCAATAGTTTTAGAGGAAAATATGTATTGCTAGATTTTTGGGCAAGTTGGTGTGGACCTTGCCGTAGAGAAAATCCTAATGTAGTAGCTGCTTACAATAAATATAAAAACAAAAACTTTGAAATATTGGGTATATCTATGGATACTGACAAAGGCAAATGGCAAAAAGCTATTGCAGATGACAACTTGCCTTGGCAACACGTAAGCGATTTAAAAGGTTGGAGTAATGCTGTTGGACAAATTTTTCAAGTATCAAGTATTCCTGCAAATTTTTTACTAGACCCAACTGGAAAAATTATAGCTACTAATTTAAGAGGCGAAGATTTGGAGAGAAAATTAGAAGAGGTTCTTAAATAATTGAAATCTTTGTGCATTCTTGCACATTATAAAAATTTTGCTCGTCCTGTAAACGAGTTCATTATTAATGAAATATTGGCTTTACAAAAGTTGATATCTAAAATTTAAACATATGGCTTTATTACACAATAGAATAGATGCGACTATTCTTAAGCAACGTTTGTTAGAGGAAACAGAAACTCGGACCACTATTAGTTTTTACAATTATTTTCAAATTGTAAAT
>JAPLER010000343.1 GCA_026391115.1 Bacteroidota bacterium
GACGAGACTTAGCAAGCCCTATAAGTGAAGTGCTTGGTGTTATGGTTTTAAGCACAATTCTTTGGTTTGGTGGTAAATTGATTTTGGAGCAAAAGGGATTTGGATTAAGTGGTGAAGGTTTTATTATGTACATAGGCGTATTTTCTCAGATTATTAACCCAGCAAAAACATTAAGTACTGCATTTTATAATATGCAAAAAGGGACTGCTGCCCTATTTAGAATAGAAGAAATTTTAAACACAACAAATACAATTGTAAACAAAGAAAATCCTCTTGAATTTACTGAATTTAAAAATGCTATTGAGTTAAAGAATATTAGTTTTAGTTATAACGAAATTCCTGTTTTAAAGAATATTAATTTAACAATTGAAAAAGGCAAAACCATTGCCCTTGTTGGAAGTAGTGGTGCTGGAAAAAGCACTTTGGCAGATTTGGTACCTCGTTTTCACGATGTAACAAATGGCGAAATTTTGGTTGATGGTATTAACATTAAAGATTATTCTTTAGAAAGTTTAAGAGGCAAAATAAGTATTGTAACACAAGAGCCTATTTTGTTTAACGATACTATTGCTAATAATATTTTATTTGGGAATCCAACTGCTACGATGCAACAAATAGAAGAAGCTGCACAAGTTGCTAACGCCTATAATTACATTGTAAAAAAAGATGAAGGTTTTGATACCAATATTGGCGATAGAGGAAATAAATTAAGTGGTGGCGAAAAACAACGTTTAACTATTGCACGTGCTGTGCTTAAAGACGCACCAATATTGATTTTGGATGAAGCAACAAGTAGCCTTGATACTGAAAGTGAAAGATTGGTACAAGAGGCTATTAATAAAATGGTACAAAATAGAACTACTATTGTAATTGCACATAGGCTAAGCACAATACGCCACGCAGATGAAATTATAGTTTTAAATAAAGGTGAAATTGCAGAACGTGGCACACACGAAACATTAATTGCCAGCAATGGTATTTATAGAAAATTGGTAGATATGCAAGAATTAAAATAGAAAAATGCAACAAGAAAATTCAAACTCTTTTACACTTTTTTGCGTTTTTTTTAAACCATTTATTTGTCCCAATGTTGATTATATAAAACCAATTCAGGCTGGTAAAAAAACAGCCAGTTTTGATTTAAGTTTTGAAGGAGATGATGGTTCAGATAATATTTCTGAATGGAATAAAAATTTCTCTGAACTGACTGTCTTGTATCATATCTGGAAAAACTACAACCCAGAGCAGATAAGGTTTTGGGGGTTGTGTTCTTATAGAAGATATTTTACTTTACCAAAAAATATTTTTGATAAGAAAAGAATACAGTTTTATCCAATTGATGAGGCAAGTTTTGCTAAAATATTTACGCCTAAACTGAAAAATACCATTGAAAATAAGTTGAATGAAGGCTATATTATTTTACCCAAAAAATATAGATTCATTAAGCTTAAAAAATGGAGTGTTAAACAGCAATATGTTAAAGATCACGATGCCATTTCCTGGCAGTTAACTGAAGATGCTGTTAAAAAATTATATCCAGAATATATTCAAAGTATAAATGAATTTATGAGTGGATTAACTGCAAGTTGGTACAATATGTTAATAGCTAGTAATGAATTTTGGAATGGCTATCTCACATTTTTATTCAATATTTTATTTGAAATAAAGAAAACTATTGTAGTGCAAGAAACACCATCTTTATCAAGAATTTATGGCAATATTGCAGAACGATTGTTAAACGCTTATGTTCTTCATCACAAAAAACTTGGACAAAAAGTATATTATTTACCAATAGCAGAGTTAAGGAATAATTCATAATTTATAATTCATAATTTTTCGAAATGTCTATACATAAAGAAGTAAAAAAAGTAACCACACATACTTTGCTTAAAATGAAAGCAAATGGAGAAAAAATTGCAATGCTAACTGCTTATGATTTTTCATTTGCCAAAATATTTGATGCTGCAGGCATTGATGTTTTATTAGTTGGCGACAGTGCAGGAAATGTAATTGCTGGCTATGAAACTACAGTACCTGTTACGCTTGAGCAAATTATTTACCACGCACAATGTGTTGTTCGTGGTGTAAATAGAAGCCTTGTTGTTGTAGATATGCCCTTTGGTACTTATCAAAGCAATAGTGATATAGCACTTGCAAGTGCCATTAGAATTATGAAAGAAACTGGTGGGCATAGCATTAAAATGGAAGGTGGTGAGGAGATAATTGAAAGTGTAAAAAAAATTGTTAGTGCAGGTATTCCTGTTATGGGTCATTTGGGTTTAACGCCACAAAGTATTTATAAATTTGGTACATATAATGTTCGTGCTAAAGAAGAGGAGGAGGCAGATAAATTAAGAAACGATATAAAATTACTTGAACAAGCAGGTTGTTTTGCTGTAGTACAATATTTAAATATGGGAGAACAAATTGATACTGCTATCAAGCAATATGTTACTGATGTTAAAAATAATGATTTCCCTAATGAAAGTGAGAGTTACTAGTATATTAAAGTAAAACAATACTTACAAAATTTAGTTCAGACCTCTTATTATTTAGATTAAAAGAGCTTTTCAATATATTATAGTTTTTTTTAAAATCACTGCAAACGATACCGATTTCGATTGCAGTTTTTTTGGATTTCTTTTCAAACTTTTTAAGCCAATTATTTGAATTTTACAACCTAACATTTATTCACTAAAAATTGCCTTATGAAGAAAATTTTTCTTTTTCTTTTGGTTCTTGTGGCTGTAAGTTTTGCAAATTCGCAAACATACAATGCTACAGTTGCCAAAGATGGTAGTGGTACACACACTA
>JAPLER010000422.1 GCA_026391115.1 Bacteroidota bacterium
AATGTCTTTAAAGTTGATAGTTGATAGTGTATAGCGTATAGTTGATACCTGCTCTTTTCTATCCACTGTCAACTGTAAACTATTAACTGACTGCCTTGCCATACTAGCATTCCAATCATAATTAACATCTCCCAATTTAACGCCAATAAAAGACTGGTTGGTTTTAATGCTTGTTAAATTGGTGAACGAGATAGAATCTTTGAAAGGAAAAGGATTGGTAGTATCAGGGAAAGCGTAAGAACTATCTACAAACTCCCATAGCCTATCTGTTTTTACCGTGCCAACTGTTTTTGTAAATGTGGTATATGTACCCAATATCAGACGTTTCATTCTTAATACATCTACACTATTAATCGTCTTATTTCCATCTACATCGGCAGCTATTAATTTGTAAGCACTGTTTAATTTGGTAGTGTTTAATATATGGCGTTGTGTTAATAATACATCTACACTTGTTACGCCATTGGCTTTAGTAACATCATTATTTTTGGTTGGACGAAGAGTAACACTATTGGCAATATCAATACAACTAGAATTATACTTGCTGTTAACAATTTGCATATCTGTTATAGAACCTTTTCTGTACAAAGCAACTTTTGATATAGCATTGCCGGTTGGTGTTTTAATATTACCAGTGATAGCTAAACTAACATTCATTTTAACAACATTACTCTTTATATTATTTGCTGTTACACAAGTTTCGCTAATGGTTAGCACACACCAAATACTGTCTTGATTATTTAACAAACTATCTGTATAACTACTAGCATTTGTACCTACTATAAGCCCATTTTTATACCATTTGTAAATTGGATTTGCACCTTGAATACTAGAAGTTGCAGTAAAAATTATTTTAGCACCAAAGCAAATATTATTAAAGCTTGGTACTATACTATTTGCAGGACTACTTGGGGTTGTAACATTTATATTAATGAACTTATATACACTATCGCATCCATCAACAGTTTTTAAAGTATCGTTAACTGTTGTTGAATTAAAATATGAGTTTCCATTATAAATGACACTAGTGCAACCTTGCAAATTAATATTTTGTTGTGCAGGGACTTGTGTGGCTATCAATTGCACAACATTGCTTTTTACAGTTGGACTAATAACACAAGTTGCATTTGAAGTTAGCACACACCAAACACTATCAAATGCATTAAACGAACTATCTAAATAAGTGTTTGAATTTATACCAACATTAACTCCATTTCTTTTCCATTGATAAACTGGACTACTACCACCATTACTTATTGTTGCATTAAATCTAACTTTTGTGGCAGCACAAACATTTAGTTTATTAGCTGTAATACTGATTGCAGGGCTAACATTTGCAGCTATTGCAATAACATTACTGGTAGCAGTGCAACCTGCATTATTAGTGACTATTGCTGTATAAACACCTGCTGTTGTTGGTATGTAGCTAGTATTAATAGTTTGTAACCATTTTTGTACTCGTTGATTCCAATTATCTGGAACATACATTGCACCTGCTGTATCTATATAAATATCTTTAGGATATTTGAATTGATTTGCATTTGAACCTGCACCATTTCCTCCAGCAACAGTTATACCAGTTATTGCACCAACTGTCCATTTTTGAATACGATGATTATTTTGATCTGCAACATATACATTACCTATTGCATCTACATATAAACCAGCCAATAAATCTATTTGATTATTTGCAGCACCTGCTCCATTACCACCTGCAACAGTAACGCCACTAGTTGCACCAACTGCCCATTTGGTAACACGCTTGTTACCATAATCTCCAACATACACATTCCCTACTGCATCTACAAAAACAGCTGTTGGCAAATTAATTTGATTATTTGCTGAACCTGCACCATTGCCACCAGCAACAGTAACACCACTTGTTGCACCTGGTGTCCATTTTTGTATGCGATGATTATTTTGATCGGCTACATATATATTATTTGCAGCATCTACAAAAATATCTGCAACGCCATTAAACGCATTGCTAGTATTTGTTGAACCATTGCCACCTGCCACCACAATACCTATGGTAGCATTAGGCAACCATTTTGCAACTCTATGATTGCCGAAATCTCCAACGTATACATTATTACTATCATTAACCATAACTCCACTTGGGCTATTAATTTGATTTAGTCCAACGCCAATACCATAGCCACCAGCAACAGTTGTTGCATTTAAGTTGCCAACAGCAAAGCGTTGTATTCTAGCATTATTTAAATCTCCAACATATAACACTCCATTTTTATCTACAAAAACACTGCTTGGTCCATTAAGAGCATTAGGCAATGTACTTGTTGGATTTCCACCAGCCACAGTTGTTCCAAAGGCAGCAGCAGTAAGCATTGTAGTATTTACAGTTGCTCCATTGTTTTGCCAAACAATTTGCAAAGCATTGCTCGCCCCAGTTAAATTTAGGTTCGCAGTATTTAAACAATTGCTTGAACTATTTAATGATATTACAGGAAGTGCATTTACAATCAACTTCAAATTAGCTGTGCTATCGCAACCAACTGCATTTGTGAAATGAGCTGTATAATTTCCTGCTGCATTATAGGCATTGCCATTCCAAGAATATGGTAGTGCATTTGCACAAATAGTAGCAGAATGATAAGATGCTGATGTTGGCTTTACAGTAATGTTTGCAACTCTGTAAATACTATCACAACCTAATGTAGTTTTTAAAGTATCATTTTTAATATTTGATGATGCGTATGTATTGCCATTGTAGATTACATTACCACAACCTGTTAAATTTAATGTATCTCTTTTTGCAGTATCACACAATACAAAAGGAATAATGCTGCCATAAGAAGTACCAATTGCATTACTGGCATAAGCTCTTGCATAGTATTGTGTATTTGAATATAAACCTCCTATAAAAACACTGTATGTCCCTAATGAAGGGTTTGTATAATGAAAATAGGAGTTAAAAGTATTGTTGTAAATATTGGGAATTGGATTGGTTGAAACTAAAAATCCTTTTTGTGTTACTGTTAATCCACCAGTAGCAATAAGATTATTATTGCTTACTGTTACCTTATTTGGAGTAGTTGCAGTAATTGTACCTGTGGTTACCAGTTGTATTGCATAAACTACATCTTTCCCAGCAATAATTTACACTGCTATCATTGGTAGGTAAAACTAAGAAACGATTGTAATTGCCGCCACCATCACTAACAGAACAAAGTGTGCTATTTCTTAATTCAGACCCAAAATCAATGCCTTCATTTTTGTCCCAGTTGGTATTTACAAATTTGAATAATAGTTTTTTATTGATTGATGTGTCAGGTATAGGAATCGTAATGCTCCAATCATCTGTACTACCCAATTTTGTTAGTTTACAAAGTGGAGAAGTTGGTGTCCAGTTTGGTAGATTAATACCCAAATCTGCAAAATTTCCAGCTATTCTTATTCCTCCTGTATCTATAGTATTACCAGTTCTTAAGTAGTTAGTCATTGATACTGTAAACGTGGTATTCACATAATAAACACAATTGGTATTAATAGTTATGTTGGTTATTTTATAAATACTATCGCAATTGAAAGAACTAAATAAAGTATCTCTTAACGTTGTGTTAGTAGTGTAAGTAATTCCATTGAAAAAGAGTTTTTTACAACCAGATAAATTTTGAGTTTGTATTACTGGTGTGGTGTTTCTGACTGTCATATAAACTGTATAATAAATACTATCACAACCAAGTGAGTTTTTCGCAGTATCTATAAATGTAGTGCTGTTTAAATAGGTTTTTCCTTTATAAACAACTTGCTGGCAACCACTAAAATTAAGAGCATTGGTAACAGGGGCGGCAGATACTATTAAATTCAACGTTGCACTACTATCACAACCTTGACTATTTGTTAAACCAGTTTTGGTTTTAGAACCAGTAGCAGTAAAGGTTAAGCCATTCCAACTATAAGGCAATGCACTTGGACAAACACTTAAATTAGTTGTTGATAAAGTGTTTGTTTTAACAGTTAAATTCAAAGTTGCACTACTATCACAACCTTGGCTATTTGTCAAACCTGTTTTTGTTTGTGAGCCAGCAGCAGTAAAGGTTAAACTATTCCAAGTGTAAGGCAATGCACTTGGACAAACTGCAATGCTTTGTGTTGAAGATGTTGATTTTTTAGAATTAATTAAAACAGGATTATCAAAATAAAACTGAGTACAATAAGTGTCACCTGTTCTCATAGCAATATTATATTTACCCTGAGACACTTTGAAATTTTTGCTTGTTTGCCAAGTAGCACCACTATCAATAGAGTATTCCATTGGCTCAAACCCAGAAACTTCAAAAATATAATCACCATAGGATGCTCCATTATTTAAATTGGATACTACAAACTCAATATCTCTACCAGCAGGCACAGTTACATTAGCATATTGATTACCCGAGCCAGATATTTTTTGCATATTCCCTAAATAATTAGTACTAGGGTTAGAAGCAACAAAACTATCTAAATAAGCAACCACTCTTAATGGATGTAGAGCATTGTAGTTTGTAAGTCCAAAACCAAAGCATTTGGCTTGATTAGAAGTGTTTCTAAATTTATAACTTTCGTAAAATCTTGTCCTAGAATCATTGATTACTAAACTAGGTACTACAATTGGGTCGCCACATGCAGTGCTTTGTAAGTTGTTTATATCTAAAAGCCCAATTTGTGTTTTATCTAATGAGTCAATAGAGCTTTTATATTTTCTTGAAATTGTGTAATGATTTACATTAATGCTACCAAAAACAGAATCACATTTAGGTTGAGTAATGGTCGCAAAATCAAAAATCCCATCACTAACTGTAGAAAGTATATGTGTAACAAAACTATCACAACCATTGCTACTAGTAAGTTTTTGAGTTTGGCTACCTGCTTCATTAAATGTTAAACCATTTATAGAAAAAGGCAATGCTGTTTCACAAATTTTATGATTAATACTAGTTTTTAAAGGTGCCAAAACAGTTAAGTTCAAAACAAGACTACTATCACAACCTACACTATTAGTTAATTTTGAAGTGTAAGTGCCAGCAGTTTTGTAATAAGTGCCATTGAACAAAAGGCTATCGCCGTTGCAAATACTTCTGTTGCTAACACTACTACTTGGTTGTGCAACTTTAATTAAAATTGATTGTGTATTACCACAATTATTTGTTACATAATAGCCAATATTATTTGCACCTGTAACTTGCCCAGATTGTGCATATACAGAAATAGAAATTGTTGTATCTTTTGTTATTTTGCCAGTATTGATGGCTATGGGTGAACTTAAATCAGCTGAACCATTGGTTAGGGTATAATAAGTTTTAGGTGCTGTAATATTTGAATTTATTGAATTGTTATTAGCATTTAATAAAGTCAATAATGCTTCCCCATCGGTTTGGCTCATTCCAAATACAGGAAAGGTAACAGCTGTATCTACACCACCTGGAGTATAAGCAGCACTACCACCAGTATTGTTATAAATAATTACACCTATTGCTCCTGCATTTCTTGCATTGATTGCTTTAG
>JAPLER010000300.1 GCA_026391115.1 Bacteroidota bacterium
CTATTTAAGAAGCTATGGCAAAAAAATGGGTTTACAGTTCAACTTATCGTTTCACTTGTCAAGGCACACATTCGCAACCAACGCTTTAAATAATGGAATGAGAATAGAACACGTTAGCAAATTACTTGACCACACAGATATCAGCACCACTCAAATTTATGCAAAAATTATCAGTGAAGAATTGGACAAAGCTGTGGATGCTTTTGTAAATTAAACTCAGTTTCAAAGCAGTAAAAAATTCGAATTTACACTTCTTTAGGTGGATAAGCAGGATAACCAAATTTCACAAAAATACTTTCTTTTTTTTCGTTTTTATACTTTCAGTAACAAACCCACCAAAGTAATGGAATTTGATAAATAACATCGTTTATTTTGCATTCAATCAGCCACTTAAATCAGTTTTTTATTTAGGCAATTAAATAAAAAATCTTTCTTTCATTTTTTGCTTATCCACCTTATGTATATTTTTTTGATTTTATACCAAATTGCGTTCCTTATAAATATACAAACTATCTTGGGAAATTTTTTTTGTATCATAATCAACCTTCCGCACTTTTTTAATTACAAATACATGTTTAGGCAATTAGGTTTGATAAAAAAGAAATGTAGCCTGTCTATCAAATTATTTTTGTCACCTTTGCAACAGTTATTTGTTAGTAGTAAATTAAAAATTTGATAAGTAGGCGTGAGAAACCAATATATTAATTAATGAAAAATCAAACCCCAGAATAAGTAGCAAGATACCGATCAACCACAAAAGTAACAATTTGCTTAAGGTTGATTGGTTAAAAGAAAATCTTGTATTAATGAATGCAGGTATTGATCTGTGTATTCATAAATATTTAATTGATTTTAGTCTGGCAGATTATGTCTTATTTGTAGAAGATAAACCTATTGACACTATTAAGTCAAATCGTAAAGAAGAAGGAAATAAATTAAAAGCTCATAAATACCAAGGCTGAAGACTTTGTTGTGCTAAAATAAAATATTTAAGAAATGAAAAATTAATAATTGTGTTATCATAACTTGAAAAAACTATACAATTTCTTTGTTTAGACTGATACGATTCAAGAGTTTCTTCTTATTTTCTACAGAGTAATTAATTTTTTCATTATTAACAACAACATAGGTTGCACCCATTTCTTGGACATAATCAAGGTTGATGATATGCGATCTGCTGACTTGCATAAATATGTTTTGTGGTAGTTTTGGTAAAAGATTACAAAAAGAAGACCTTGTTACTTCCTTTGTACCGTCTTTAAGTAGTATATTCACGTATATGTGGTTATTCTCTATATAGGATATTTCAGTTGTTAATATTTTTTTTTCTTTCTTCTTATTTTTAATAAAAATTACGTCATTTTCAATTTTTTTACTGCTAATAAAATTCCCATAATTATTCATTGCTATTTCTATAGAAGAAAAAAGAATATCTCTTGTAAATGGTTTCAATATAAAAGCTAAAGGATTTTGTTCTTTAGCTTGATTTATTGTAAAAGCATCACTATTGGCTGTAAGAAAAATAAAGGGTAAATTATACTCTTGTTTTAGAATACTAGATAAATTGATACCGTTCTTATCAGACTTCAAGTTAATGTCTATTAGAAACAAATCAGTTTCATAATTTTCTAAACATAATAAAGCACTCTCAAAAGTGTGTGCAACAAATGATATTAAATATCCTATTTCAGTTAAATATAAAGCAATAGTTTTTGCAATAATTATTTCGTCTTCTATAATTCCTATTTTAATTTTTTTTCTCATAATTAGAATTTTAAAAAACTTTGTTAATCCCTAAAAAAGTATAAAAATTTCATAATTTCTTATTATGGCTTTCATAAAAATAACTCCTGGATATAACAGGATATAA
>JAPLER010000052.1 GCA_026391115.1 Bacteroidota bacterium
AACATTTTACAATATCAAAAGAAGGCATTCATACTTAAACAATTTAAACATAAAAGAATACAATCAATTATTTAATAACAATTTAAAAAATGTAGCTTAAAGCTCTTGAAAATTTTGTCCACTTTTTATTTGGAAGTTCACCCTATATACGCCCAGTAAACGCCCTACTAAAGCCGAGTATTGGCTATAATGCCCACATTTATACCAAACCATTAGCAATAACACATCTTTTTTGTTGCTTTAAACAAAATTTAACGGCATAGCATTGCTATTATAGCAATCTTTGAAACAATAAATTAATGTATGTATAAAAAACTATTGTTGTTTACTTTTTTGGGCTTGGTTGGGTGCAAACTATACGCCCAAGAAAAAGACAGTATTTTAAGTATAATAGCCAACGATTATGGACAAGAAAAAATGTTTATACACTTTGATAAAGCCATTTATAAAAAGGGCGAAACAATATGGTTTAAAGTGTATGTGAAAGAAGGTAACCTGCCATCCAACATTAGCAAAAATTTTTATGCCGATTGGTATAACGATAGTGGTAAGTTAATACAACATCAGGCATTTCCCATTATTCAATCTACCACCAATGGACAGTTTATTGTAGATAGTGTGTACAAAGGCAAAAACCTGCATATAAAAGCCTATACCACTTGGATGTTAAATTTTGATACCAGCTTTTTGTATCATAAAGACATAGCTATTTTTCAGCCCAATGCAAGCAATGCTGTTGTAAAACAATTGAAACCTACGCTACAATTTTTTGCCGAAGGCGGAGATATGATAAATGGCATTGGCGGCTTTATGGCATTTAAAGCCACCGACCAGTTTAAACAACCAATATTTGTAAAGGGAGTTATTAAAAACAGTACCAACGTTGTAATAGATTCATTTAAAACCGAACACGATGGAATGGGAATGGTGTTTATAGAAAAACCTAGCAGCAAAGACACTTATACAGCCTACTGGCAAGATACTATTACCAATACACAACAAAGCACCACACTACCACAAGTTGCAGATAATGGTATAGCATTGCAGGTGCAGACAACACCTAATTCCATACTGGCAAATATTGCAAGAACCCCCAATGCTACAGATGATATAAAACAACTGTATGTAATGTGTTTTATGAATAGTAATACAGTGTACGAGGCACGTGTAAAACTGCAAAATAAAACCACCCAAAGTGTTGATATACCCACAACTAAATTTGGAACAGGCGTGTTGCAAGTAACTGTGTTTAATGCCAATTATTTACCTGTGGCAGAAAGAGTGGTATTTATAAATAACAACGATTATAGTTTTAATGCTACTGCAACTATTACCACCACAAACTTAACTAAGCGTGGAAAAAATGTAATAGAAATAGCAGTAGATGATAGTTTGCTAAGTAATATGAGTATAGCTGTTACAGACGCTAATGTGGCTACAGATAATATGAGCAATATATTCTCTCACTTGCTGTTAAGTGCAGACGTTAAAGGTAGTATTTACAATGCTAGTTACTATCTCAAAAACAATGATACTGCACAGCAACACTTAGATTTACTAATGCTTACCAATGGATGGCGTAAATACAATTGGCAAAAGATATTTAATAATGAAATGCCTTACTTAAAATATGCTAAAGACACCAGCTACCTTAATATTATAGGAACGCTATATGGTAATATGGGTAGTATTTTACCACAACAACAAATGATATTATTTACCGAATCTGTAGACAGTTTGCGTAAGCAATATATACTGCCTGTTAATAGAAAAGGTGTATTTGGCAAAACCAATTTTATATTTTACGATAGATTAAAACTAACTTACTCTTTTTTGGCAAACAAGAAATTAGATAGCGATGCAGAAGTAGTATTTTCCAATGGCTTGTTTAATAAACCCTTGCCAAATTATTTTGGTAATATGATTGCTAATGCTACGCAAATAGACTATGCCTATTATGAAAAAATGAAGAAGCTGCAAGAGCAATACAAGCAATATGCAACACGTAAAGGAAAAGGCGATTTAGAAGAATTAGTAATAGAAAGCAGAAGAAAAAGTAGTAAAGATATTTTAGATGACAAGTATGCATCTGGTCTTTTTTCTAGTGGCGATGCAATACAGTTTGATGTAATGAATGACAATAGAGCACAAAGTA
>JAPLER010000063.1 GCA_026391115.1 Bacteroidota bacterium
GCAGCTGCAATTTTTTTTAAAATAAAATGATCAAAAGGTGTTAGTTCTATTTGCATTATTACAAAGTAAAAGATTTCTATAAACTAAAAAATCTCTCAATGTTGAGAGATTTTTTAGTTGGTGCCCAGAACAGGAATCGAACCTGCACATCCTTGCGAACGGCAGATTTTGAGTCTGCTGCGTCTACCAATTCCGCCATCTGGGCTTAATTAATTCGCAATTATTTATTAATAATTGTTTAACGCAAGGGTTGCAAATATGCAACTTCACTTTATACTATCCAAAATACGATTCAAATATTTTTTCTTAAAGTAGTATTCCTTTACTTTTTCTAAATCATCAACTCCAGCATTTTCAATACTTTCATCGTTAATAATATTTTCTACATCTTTTTTTATTACTGATTGCCAATTATTAATTTCTAATTTAACTGTTTCTATTTTCTCTTCGTTTTCTTCAAACTTTGCATCCATTAATGCTTCATTCAGTTCCATCATTTCCATCAAAAAGTCTTTGGGTAAATTATATTTTTCATCAGCTTGCAATATGTCTTTAAGTTGCAAAACGTATTGTATTGTTTCGTCTTGATGATTAAAAATTTTAAATGCTTTGTTTACTTGCGATGAAATTTCAAGAGCTTCTTGTTGTTCCATTTCAGTTCCATTTGTAATAAAATCTGGATGATATTGACGACTTAATTGAAAATATTGCTGTTTTACTATAGCTTTATTGGGGTTTAACGAGATTGGAATTTGGTACAATTCGAAATAATTTGTCATAAATTTTTAACAGATAACTCGGGCAAATGTAACACCTTTAATGTGCAAGATGGGATTTATCCAACAAAACAGAAATTCATTTTTTACAACTTTTGTATTAAAAATCTGTATCTACATAAGTACAAAACCTTACTTTCGCAGCCAAAATTTGGCTAGTAAATAACTAGCGGTTGCTATTAGAAGTTGAAAAACTTTTAACAGCTAACTTTCAACTTTTAACTTAAAAGAAATGGCAGGTCAATTAAAAGAAGTAAGAAATAGAATTAAGAGCGTTCAAAGCACACAGCAAATTACCAAAGCAATGAAAATGGTAAGTGCTGCAAAATTGCGTAGGGCTCAAGATGCAATTATTCAAATGCGTCCTTATGCACAAAAATTACAAGAAATGCTTAGCAATATTGTAAGTAATGTAGAAGGTGGAGCGTCTATGAAATTGGCTGAAGAAAGAAATGTAGAAAAAGTGCTTTTAATTGTGGTAACAAGCGATAGAGGATTGTGTGGTGCTTACAATAGTAATGTAGTTAAAGCTGCAAAATTTGTAATTGCCGAAAAATACAATAGCCAATTTACAAAAGGAAATGGGGTTATATGGAATATTGGAAAAAAGGGCTGGGAGTCTATGACAAAATCTGGCTATAAGACAGATGCTGCACATAAAGATATTTACTTAAACCTAAGTTTTGAAAACGTACAAGCTGCTGCACAAGCTGCTGTTAAAGCATTTGAAAATAAAGAATTTGATGCTGTAGAAATTGTTTATAGTCAATTTAAAAATGCAGCTACGCAAGCATTTGTAGCTGAAGCATTTTTGCCAATTCCTAAAGTATTACCAAAGGCAGGAGCAAAAAAATCTGACTTTATTTTTGAACCAAATAAAGAAGAATTAATTGCTGAATTGATGCCCAAAATTTTAAACACTCAACTTTACAAAGCAGTTTTAGATGGTAATGCAAGTGAGCATGGTGCTAGAATGACTGCAATGGACAAAGCAAGTGAAAATGCAAATGAGTTATTGAAATCATTAAAAATTTCTTACAACCGTGCACGTCAGGCTGCAATTACAACAGAATTGACAGAGATTGTAAGTGGAGCTGCTGCATTGCAAGGATAGGCTAAGTTTGAAGTTTTAATAACATCAACATTTAGTTTTTAACTTTTAACTTTTTTGGAACTTTCTACAATCATACCACATATTGAAGCATTAATTTTTGCTAGTGATAAGCCATTAACAGTTTTAGATATTGTTGAACTTATTAATAATGCATTTGGATTTATTGATGAAAGAGTAACACTTGATCAAATTGAAAGTTGTATTGAAGGTATTAAAGAAAAATACAATAGCGAATTTTATTCTTTTGAAGTAAAAGAAAGTGGCGGTGGTTTACAGTTTTTATCAAAACCCAGTTTTCATAAAACAATAGCACAACTTAATGGCGATAAATTTTTAAAACGCCTATCTAATGCTGCACTAGAAAGCCTTGCCATTATTGCTTACAAACAACCTATTACCAAAGGTGAGATTGAAAAAATTCGTGGTGTAAATAGCGATTACAGTGTTCAAAAACTTTTAGAAAAAGAATTAATTGTAATTAGTGGTAGAAATGAGCACCAGCCAGGGCAGCCACTTTTATACGCTACTTCTAAAAATTTTATGGATTATTTTGGAATAAATACTACCGACGATTTGCCAAAAATCAGAGAAGTTTTAGCAGAGCAAATTACTGAAGGAACCATTATTAATCCAGAAGATTTTGCATCTAAATTAGAAGCAGTTGCTACTAATGAAGAGGAAACAGCCGCACCTACTATGGAAATAGCACAAGATGGTAGTCTGATTGATAAAAATGCAGATAACGATAATGAGGATTAGTCCTTCTGAGTATCTTTTTTTGCAGCAACTTTATCCTTCCATATTTCATTAAAAGTTTTACTACTAAAATCTAAATTACTGTGGTTTTTTGTCCAAGCCTTAAATATGGTGTTTACTACCTTGTTTTTTAAAGTACCATTACCCATATTCATCATTGCTCTATTAAGGCTTGCAGTTTTCCAAACTTTCCAACTAATCCGTTCCATTAAAGTGCTGTTGCCTTGCTGCACTGCTTCGTGCCTATTATCTAATAATAATTCATGCAAATTAATTTTCATTGGACACACTTCTGTGCAATTGCCACACAAACTACTTGCATAACTTAAATGCTTATAATCATTCATTCCACTTAAGTGTGGTGTAATAACACTACCAATTGGGCCACTATAAGTTGTATCGTAACTATGCCCACCAATATTTTTATAAACAGGGCAAGCATTTAAGCAAGCACCACAACGTATGCAATATAATGCTTCTCTACTGGTAGGATTTGCCAGTAAATTGGTTCTACCATTGTCCAATAAAATAACATACATTTCATCTGGCCCATCTGTTTCATTGGTTTGTCTTGGTCCAGAAATGATAGTGTTATAAACAGTAACTTGTTGCCCTGTACCAAATGTGGCAAGCAGTGGCCAAAACAAAGCCAAATCATTTATTGAAGGCAAAACTTTTTCAATACCCACTACCACAATATGTGTTTTGGGTATGGCACAACTTAATCTACCATTACCTTCATTTTCGGTAACAGCAATACCGCCAATATCTGCTAAAATAAAGTTAGCACCAGTAACACCCACCTCTGCATCAACATATTTTTGGCGTAAGTTTTTACGAGCTACAAGTGTTAATTCTGTTGGGGTTAAGTTGCTTGGTGTGCCAAGTTTTTCTGCAAAAAGTTTAGCTACATCTTCCTTGCTTTTGTGCATTGCTGGTGTAACTATATGGTAGGGTGCTTCGCCATCAAGTTGTTGAATATATTCACCCAAATCTGTTTCTACACTTTCAATACCATTAGCTTCTAAGTATTGGTTTAAATGAATTTCTTCGGTAACCATACTTTTACTTTTTACCAAAGTTTTGCAGTTTTTTTCTTTGCAAATTTTACCAATAGCTTCTAATGCATCGTTACCATCATTTGCCCAAATAACTTTTGCACCACGTGCGGTTATATTTTTTTCAAATTCTAGTAAATAATTGTCTAGGTTTTCAATGGCTTTGTATTTAATGTTCTTTGCCATTTCTCGTGCAGCCAACAAATCAGCAAATTGTTGTTTACCTTGTGGCACAACTGCATTGTATTTTCCAATATTAAAATTTATTTTTCTGCGATGGCTTAAATCGGCAGCTTTTATGGTGCTTTTTGCTATAAATGTTGATGCTGTTTTTGTCATAAATAAATCAATGATTGACTTTGCAAAGATTTGGTTTTTATTTTAGTAACTACAAATGATTTTAGCTTCGAGTACACAAATAATTATATGCTTTGCAAATTGTATGTTGTTTTCCCATATTTTTAAATCCACAAAACCAAAACTTTTTATATGCAAAAACAAACTACATCTTGGTATAGCCCATCGCTTAATAAAGAAATGCCCATTGCAAGTTATGGTCATTATGGATTTGCTTTACTGCTAGTGCCTACTGCTGCTGCAGATTATTTGGAGTATGAGCGTTTTCAAATGATGGATGCATTGGCTCCATTTATTGATAGCGGTAAAATGCGTGTGTTTAGTATTGATAGCATTAACAACGAAAGTTGGTTAAACAATAATATGTTACCCGAGCATAAAGCCATTCGCCAAAACCAGTTTAATGAATATGTGTTTAACGAAGTGGTGCCTTTTATAAGAAACAACACTAGTCAAGATACTTTTATTTACACGTGTGGTGCAAGCTTTGGTGCGTTACATTCCATGAATTTATTTTTAAAAAGACCCGATATTATTAATGGTGTAATTGCTATGAGTGGAGTGTACGATTTAACAGAATACACAAAAGGTTTTTGGGATGACCAAGTTTATTTTAATAGCCCACAACATTACATTCCCAACTTAAGTGATGGTTTTTATTTGGATAAAATTAAGGCAAGTCACCACATACATATTTATACAGGTGCTGGTAGTTATGAAGACCCTGAAGCAAATAGAAAATTTAGTCAAGTACTTTGGAATAAAGACATTTGGCATGATTTAGACATTTGGGGCGAAGACATTAATCATGATTGGCCTACTTGGCGTGCAATGTTGCCATATATCATTGGAAATAAGTTTTAACATTTATGCCACAAGAATTTTTAACTTTTCAAAAGTTTAATAATATTGAATCAGCCAATGCCTTGGCTGATTTTTTACTTGAAAACAATATAGCTTGTGAGATTGAAGATGAGAGAAACTATTATGACATAAGCTACTCGTTCAACAAGCACGATTTTGACATAAAAGTAAAAATTGCTTCTGAAAATTTTAATAAGGCACATCAGATTATTGAAAATTACTATGCTAAAGATTTAAATAATATAGAGGCGGATTATTATTTATTGCAGTTTACAAATGACGAATTAAAAGATATTATAAAAAAGCCTGATGAGTGGGGACATTTTGATTATTTATTGGCAAAAAAATTATTAATAGACAAAGGAGGAGATATTGATGAAAAGAAATTTGACGAATATAAAAATCAACGCATTATTGAGAAAGCAAAACCTGCAAAAAAACCAGAATTATGGATAATTTTAGGATACATTTTTAGTTTACTCTCCTTGTTCTCTATCATTAGTATATTTACTGGAATGGCATTGGTTATATCATTTACATTGGCCTTTTTGAAGAAAACATTATTCGATGGAAAATCTGTTTATTATTATGATAATAATGTTCGCAAACATGGGCATATTATCTTGGCAATTGTTATAACTGGCATAGTTTTTTGGATATATTTTTTTCTTGTTACCCTACTAAATAGATAAAAATATTCTTGTATTTGTTGTTATTAATTGCAACACTACGATATTCGCACACAAAACGAACAAGCGTTAGTTATGAGTCTTTCCTTCGACAATACAGAAAAAGCATTTGCATACAAATCTGACAAAGATTTAAAAAAAGCCAAGTTTCTTTTTAGTACAATGAATTATCCTCTGTTTGTAACATTGGGTACAAGGCTTACTCCCTTTTTAATGAAAACAGGTTTGCCCATAAATGGTATTTTACGCAATACTATTTTCAAACAATTTGTTGGTGGAGAAACATTGCAAGAAACCGCTCCTGTGGTTAATCTACTTGATAAATACAATGTTAAAGTTATTTTAGATTATGGAGTAGAAGGTAAAGAAGGAGAAGATAATTTTGATAAAGCTACTGAAGAATTTGTACGTGTGATTGAATATGCAGCTACGCAAAAAAATATTCCTTTCATTAGTATTAAAATTACCGGCTTAGCTCGTTTTGCATTGTTAGAAACTTTAAACGAAGCACCAAGACTAAGAAGTGGTATACATGATAATGAATTAGAAAATGATGAATGGGAAAGAGTCAAAGACAGAATGTACCATATATGTGAAGTTGCTGCACAACATAATGTTGGCGTGTTGATTGATGCTGAAGAAACTTGGATTCAAGACCCCATTGATAGACTCACAATGGAAATGATGGAGCATTTTAATAAAGAAAAAGTAGTAGTATACAATACCATTCAACTATATAGACACGATAGGTTGGACTTTTTAAAACTTTCTCATAGAATCGCGAAGCAAGCAAATTTTTTATTGGGCGTTAAATTAGTACGTGGTGCTTATATGGAAAAGGAAAGAGAACGTGCTGCACAAAAAAGGTATCCAGACCCAATTCAAACCAACAAAGAAAATACTGACAAAGATTTTAATGAAGCTGTGAAATATTGTATTAGCAATATCAATGAAATAGCTGTTATTGTTGCATCTCACAACGAGCAAAGTAATTTATTGGCATTTGATTTATTAAATAAAAATAGTATTGCTGTAAATCATTCTCATATTCATTTTTCTCAGCTGTATGGAATGAGTGATAATATTACTTTTAACTTAGCTGATACGAATTGTAGTGTCAGCAAGTATTTACCTTTTGGTCCTATACGTGATGTTATACCTTATTTAATGCGTAGAGCTCAAGAAAATAGCAGTGTTGCTGGGCAAACAGGTAGAGAATTGGGCTTAATAAAAAAAGAATTAGCAAGAAGAAAAGGAAAGTAAATATCATTTTAGAATTATTTTTTTCGTTTTTAACCTCCCTTCAAACTTCGTACGAGACAATCACTTTTTTGCCTCACAAATCATAATTGGTATTAACATTCGTTAACACCATTCACATATATTTATTTCCATTAAACTATTTAGCAACATTGGTTGTAATATTTAACAACAGTTTTGCACTTACAAAGAAAAAAATAAGAATATGAGAAAAACATTTACTACGCTAATGTGTATGCTTTTTTTAACAGCATTTACACAAGCACAAGTTATTTCGGGAACTATTAATGATGATGCTAGTAAACCTATTACAGGTGCATCAGTTACACTGCACAAATCCAAAGACTCTTCTGTTGTAAAAATTGCTGTAACAAATAATACTGGTGTTTACACTTTTAATGCAACTAGTGGAAAGTACTTTATAGCCATTACTTGTGTTGGTTTTGCAAAAAAAACCTCAGCAAGTTTTGAAGTGGATAACAATGGTTACACCGTGCCAAGCATTGCTTTAACAAAAGCTAATAAAAGTTTAGGAGAGGTAACAGTAAGCAGTAAAAAACCAATGATTGAGGTTAGAGCAGATAAAACCATTTTTAATGTTGAGTCTAGCATTAATGCTGTTGGTTCAGATGCATTTGAATTGTTAAGAAAATCTCCTGGAGTGATGATTGATAAAGATGATAATGTAAGCTTAGCTGGTAAAAATGGTGTGCAGGTCTATATTGATGGTCGTCCTTCTCCATTGGCTGGTAAAGATTTGGCAGATTATTTACGCACTATTCAAAGCAGTAATATAGAAGCTATTGAGTTAATTACAAACCCAAGTGCCAAGTATGATGCAGCTGGTAATGCAGGTATTGTAAACATTCGTTTAAAGAAGAATAAATCTTTTGGTACAAATGGTAGTGTAAATGCTGGCTATGCTATTGGCACTTATCCTAAATACAATGCAGGCGTTAATTTAAATAATCGAAATAAAAAAGTAAACTTATTTGGAAACTACAATTACAACAACAGTAAAAATGCCAACAGTTTATCTATTTACAGAGAGTTATTAGATACAAGTTTTGATCAAAATGGCAATATGGATAATAAAAGCGAATCGCATACATTTAAAACTGGATTTGACTTTTATGCAAATAAGAAAAATACTTTTGGAATTATTGTAGATGGTAATTTTTCTAATAATAGTATAGCTAATTTAGGCACAACACCTGTAGCTTATCTGCCAACAAAAACACCTATTAGAAGTTTAGTTGCAGATAATTCATCTGCAATGAAAAATAATAATATCAACATTAATGGTAACTATAAATATGTTGATACTAGTGGGCACGAAGTAAATTTTGATGCTAACTATGGACATTTTGACAATAACAACAATCAATTACAACCAAACTATTACTTTAATAATTTGGGTACACGTTACGACTCTACTATTTATAGAATGTTAAGCCCTAGTATTATTGATATTATCAATGGCAAAATAGATTATGAACAAAGATTGGCTGGTGGCAAATTAGAAACTGGTATAAAAATATCTAATGTAAAAACCACCAACGATTTTCAACGTTATAACGTAAGTTATATTGCTAATGATATTAAATCAATTGATAATTTACGTAGCAACAAATTTGTTTATACAGAGCAGATTAATGCAGCATATGTAAACTTTAATAAGCAATTAAAAGGTGTAATGTTTCAGATTGGATTAAGAGTTGAAAACAGCAATGTAACTGGTGTTTCATCTGGTAAAAAAGATGCTGCTGGAACAATACCTTTTGATTCAACAATTGAAAGAAAATACACAGACTTATTTCCTAGTGCTAGTTTAACGTTTAACAAAAACCCAATGAACCAATGGAGTTTAAGCTATAGCAGAAGAATTGATAGACCAGCTTATCAAAACTTAAATCCATTTGAGTTTAAGTTAGATGACTATACTTATCAAAAAGGAAATACAGCTTTAACACCACAATACACCAATACATTTAGTATCTCAAACACATATCATTATATGCTTACAACCACATTAAGTTATAGCCATATTAAAGATATGTTTGCACAAATAATTGATACTACAGAAAAGTCAAAAAGTTTTATGACTTATAAAAACTTGGCTACTCAAGACATTATTAATTTAAGTATTGGTTATCCTATTCAAAAAGGAATTTATAGTGCTTACTTTAGTTTAAATGGTTATTACTCTAAATACAAAGCAGATTTAGGACCTGATAGAAAAGTAGATTTAGAAGTAACTGCAGCCAATTTTTATATGCAACACAGTTTTAATGTTGGCAAAGGATATAAAGCAGAATTAAGTAGTTGGTTTAGTACTCCATCTATACAAGAAGGAACATTTAGAAGTAAAGCAATGGGCTTTGTAGATATTGGTTTAAGCAAATCAATTTTACAAGACAAAGGAACAATTAAACTTTCAGTAAGTGATATTTTTAAAACAATGAGATGGCAAGGTAGTAGTGATTTTGTGGGCCAAAAACTTACTGGAATGTTTAGATGGGAAAGTCAACAGTTTAAGTTAAATTTTAGCTATCGTTTTGGTAAAAACACAGTTAAAGCTGCACGTCAAAGAGAAACAGGCGTAGAGGATGAAAGCAAGCGTGTTAAAGCTGGTGGCGGTGGATTTGGAGGCTAAAATATTAGCTTGGAATAAAAAAACAAAAGGCTACTTCATAAGAGGTAGCCTTTGTTATATTAACACCCTCAAGTTAATATTATTCTACTATAATTTTTTGAGTTTGATTGGTATTGCTAGTAACAATATTTATCAAATACATTCCTTTAGCAAGGCTTGATACATCAATTCTATTATTATCAATACTTAAAGTTTGCTGTAATACTGTTTTTCCAATTAAATCTGTAATAATAATTTTACCATCAGTATGTATTGAATTTGATTTAATATTAATAATGTTTTTTGCAGGATTAGGATACACAATAAAATTGCTTGAATTTATTTCATTTGTTTGTGATATTCCTCTTGACAAGCACATCACAACATTTTTTGTAATATCTCTGCTACTACTGCAACCATTACTACCTCTTACAGTGTAGCTTATTGTTGCAGTACCAATTGCTACTGTACTTGTAATACCAGTTGATGGATTGATATTAATGACAGCACTGTTAGAACTACTCCAAGCTCCACCTGATGGTGTACCTCGAAGTCCAAAAGTTCTACCAAGTCTTAAATCTGCACCACATTGTGGGCTAACTGTTCCTGAAGTATAAGCAATAAATGGTAATGGTGGAATTGCATTTACTGTAACATTTTTGCCAACATCAGTACTACAACCAAAAGCATTTGAAACAGTATATCTAATTGTTGCAACACCAGCACTAGTGCCAGTTACAACGCCACTTGCATTAACTGTTGCTCTACCTGCAATACTACTCCAAACACCACCTGTTGTAGTGTTTGCTAAAGTTATTGATGAACCAATACAAACACTTGCTGCTCCTGTTATTGGTGTAATGCCTGTTACTGCTGCAACAACCAAATTTATAGAAGTGCTACTAATACAACCAAAACTATTGGTATAGCTATAAGTAATATTTGTTAAACCATTTGCAACAGCAGTAACAATGCCTGTACTACTATTAATTGTGGCAACAGAGGGGTTGCTACTACTCCAAACTCCACCTGTTATTGTATTACTTAACCTTGTGGTAGCACCAATGCTGCAAAGTGTTGTATTACCTGTTATTGCTGATAATGTTGTTGCGTTGCCAACAACAACATTAATTGTATTGCTTCTTGTAGTATTAGTTGTTTGGCAACTGTTATTAGCTGTCATTATACAATAGATACTATGTAAACCAACACTTAAAGATGATGTATTAAAAATATTAGCAGCCATTGCACCCTGGGCAACTCCATCTATATAAAAGTTATACATTGGTGCAGAACCTCCATTGGTTGAAGTTGCGGTAATTGTTAATGGCGAGCCAAAACAAATAGAACTTATTGAAGATGTAATACTAACTGCTGGTGTAACTCTTGTAACAAAACTTACAGTAATAGTATGCGATGCAGCAACACCACTAAATGTATAAGTTCCTACAGCACCAACGCTTGTGCCATCTATAATTACATCATTTATACAATAACCTGTGTTGGCAGTTATTGTATATGTTAAGCTACTACCACTTGTTGCTGTTGTTATGCCTGCTGGTGTAATACTGCCTCCTGTACTAGCTGATGCGGTAATAGTGTATGAAGTAATGATTTTTTCATATGCACCCATATCAATAACACTAGCAATTGGTCTTGCTGTACCAACTATATCAATTGCAGTTATTGATATTGCATTATCGCCAGTATTAACACATGGGCTTGCGTTTTGTAGTTGCAACCCATCGTCGGCTGTTGCCCAAACATTATCTACACCATCTAAGTCTGCAACATTTACAAATAAAGGATTGGTATCAATATTGCCACCACCATCTGTTCCAAAGTTTGTAACATTCCAAGATGCACCGCTTGCACCACAGCCTTGCACATTGCAATTTTTAAAATATTGGTTTGCACTTACTGTTGAACCTGAAACTCTATTTGTAATGCTTGTAGAATCAATTATACAATTAAAATATAATACATTATTTTCTGAGGTAGGTATTCTAACAGTAAATAAACCAGACAACCCATATCTATTTTTATTTTTATAGAATGTACAATTTCGACTATATGGGTTTACTACACTACTATCTCTTGCTTCAAAATAGGCTCCAGCACCACTTTCAAAACAATTATTTTTTGCAAAAACACAGTTTACAAATTCGGCATTTAGTATAGAACGGTCATTTGAAATAGTCATAAATCCACCACCATATTGTGCATTATTATTGGCAAATACTGTTTCTGAAAAAATAGGATGAGTAATATTTCTACCAGCAGTTTGCATAAAAACACCAGCACCATAAAGGGCTATATTATTTTGAAAAACACAACCAGTTACCATTGGATTACTAATGCCACTTATAGCAATATTCGAATAAATTGCTCCTCCGTATTCTGTTGCAGCATTGCCATTATCAGTAAATAAGCATTTATTAATTACAGGTAAATTATTACCACCATTGCTAACTAAACTTGCCATAGCACAACCATTAAATCCATAGTTTGTAGAAAATTTGCAATTTGTTATGCTTGGCTCATTAGTTGCTAAATCACCATCAACAACTTGACAAATTCCACCCCCAAATCTATCGTGATAAAAACTATAACTTAATACTGAACTATTTGCATTTCCATTGGTAATTGTAAATCCATCTAAAATGGTTGAAGCAGATACATTTTTAAACATTACCACATGATAACAATTATCAGAGTTGTCAAAAGGCACACCAATATCACCACTTAAAACACTATTAATTAATGAAGATGACCTTTCTGTCAATACTGTTTCAGTGCCAATAAATCCTCCATAAACAGCAACGCCACTTGGAATGTTAAAAGTTTTTCTTCTATCATCTCCAGTAGTGTCATTTCCTGTTTTTACACTGTATTGTTGGCTTGGATGATAATTACCTTGTTTAACCCAAATTTCTCTGGTACAACCACTTGTTCTTGCAGTAGTTAATGCTGTTTCTAAATTATTCATTGCAGTTGCCCAACTGCTACCACTACCACCACTCGTGGCACTTGCATCTACATATAATCGAGTGAATGTAGGTGTGCTTGTACTTTCATAAGCACCCATATCAACTCCTGCACCTTGAGGGCGAATAAGGGCAGAGATATCTAATGCCATTACTAAGCCACTATTTGTACCTGCATCAATTGCGGGTGAACAAGCACTTAATCGCAATCCATCATCAGCAGAAATCCACCTTCCATCTGCACCAACTGGGTTGCTTCTATTAATAAATAAAGGATCACCAGTTATATTACTTGAATAGGCAGAATATGTTTGTAGTAAAGAGAATCTGACATTGGGTTCTATTACATTCCAAGTTAAACCAGCATCACTTCCTGCTGGATGTGTAATGGCATTACCAGTATTTCCCCAAATAATACAATTTCTGATTACCATATTGCTACTATCTTCATTATATATTCCGCCTCCCCATAATAGTGCAGTATTGTTGTAAATGGTAGTATTGGTAATAGTCATATTGCTGTATTGGGTATAAATAGCACCTCCAGCACCTAAAGAATTATTATTATAAAAAACACAATTATTTACGGTTGGAAAAGAAGGATTCGAAGGATGTGCATAGTTGTATAATCCAGCACCACCAAAAGTTGAGGTAAGAATACGATTATTTGTAAATACACAATTGGTAAATACTTCATCACTTCGTCCTTGAGCCACAACACCACCACCAGCAAAAGTTGCTTGGTTGTTTGTAATAACACAGTTGTTTATATTGGGCGAAGCAAAATTTAAAAACATTCCTGCACCAGAATGACTTGGTAATATATGACCGCTTGGTGTATGGGTTGTAATTAGGTTAGCATTTGCATTGCCATCTCTAATAGTAAAGCCATCAAGTATTGCTGTGCCATTAATATAATCTCCTAGCACAATATGGTAACAGTTATCGCTTGTATCGCCAACAACACCAATATCACCACTTAAAATGGTTGGGTTGGCTGCAAAATTTCGTAGCCCGAAATTTCCCTCTGTACCAGAAGTAGCAACAAATCCACCAAATATTTGCACATTGTTTCGTAGTGTAAAAGAATAATCTCTAGTGCTGCTGCCATCTGTTGTGCCAATGGGGTAAGCACTTGGTTTATAAGTACCTTGTGCAACCCAAATTTGTCGTCCTGGTGTTGCGATTTCAATGGCTGTTTGTAAAGATGGGTAAGCATTTGCCCAACTGCTGCCATCATTTAAACCTGTGGCTGCCTGATTTACATAAATGGGTTGAGATTTTACTGTTTTCGCAAATAAAAAAATAAATAGAAATAATAGTATTACAGGAAAAATAAAGTTAATTTTTCTTGCCCTTTCCTGTTGTTCTAATTGATTTTGGTGTAGCTGTGACATAAGAGTTAATTTTTATTGTTATAAATTTTAATAACAACACAAAAAGACTTTAAAAGATTTTAAAACAACTGTTCATTTTATTCAAAAATTAGGTTTCAAAGGCTATTTTATTTACTGAAACCCTTATTTTTACTACGTTCTAACTCAATTATATGCAGTCACTTTTTTCACTCATTCATTCGCTTTCTCCTTCAGAAAAAAGATATTTTAAACTATTTGCACTAAGGCAAGTGCAAAGCAAAAACACCAACTATGCAAAAGTTTTTGATGCTATAAACGAACAAGATGCTTATGATGAAGATGCTTTATTAAAGAAGTTTAAAAAAGAAACTTTTGCAAAGCAATTTGGCGTAGCCAAAAATTATTTATTCAGTATGATACTAAGTTGTATGCAGCAATACAACGAGGAAAATTTTATTGAATGGAAAATTAGAAATATGTTTTTGCAATGTAAAATACTTGCCAGTAAAGGGCTTGATGAAGAAGCAGCAAAAATGATTTACAAAACAAAAGAGCTAGCTTGGCAATATGAATTTTATTATGTGCTTGGCGATATAATGACCTTAGAAAAATATTTATTTGGAAATTTTAGAATAGGCGAGCCAACTATTGAAAACTATATGTCTATTGATAAGGAAGAGGCACACGCTTATGAAATATCCAATATTCATCAGCAAATTGGCAATGTTTGGCACTACTTAACCTTGCTTGAATTAGAGATTGGAATATTGCCACAAAGTGTAATAAAACAGCGTGCAGATATTTATGTGAATGCCTTGTATATGAAGCAAGAACCTCCAGTTTCGTTTAATGCCAAGTATAGATTTTATGCTACTTGGAGCTTGTATTATAATTTAATTAACGATCAACAACGTAACTATGAATGCTGCAAAAAAGGAGTGTTAATTAGAGAAGAACAAATACAACAACAGCCTTTATTAAACCTTGACCCTCTTGCACCTTATTATAATTTTTTGATTAGTTGTGAAAAAGCAAATCGTTGGGATGAATTTGAATTTTACTTACAAAAAATCTATGATTACAATGCACCAACTATTGAAATAAATATTAGAAGAATGCACAACTATTGTTGGTGTGGTTTGATGTATTATTTATATCAAAAACAATATGAGCAAGCATATAAAATTGTTGAAGAATACAAAACTTTTTTTATTGATAAAAAGGTAAACTTTAGAAAAGACTTTAAAATATATATAGAAACTTGCTGTGGCTTGATTTGCTTATTTTTAAAAAAATATAAAGAAACATATAATTGGTGGAACGATATTTTAAATAAACCGATTAACCAAGTTGAGCTACGCTCACAAGCTAGTGTACGCTTGTATTTGATAATGTTACATTATGAAGAAGGTAACTTTGAAACTATTGAATATGTAAGAAAACAAGCAAAAAAATACTTGGAACAAATAAGCCTGTATCACGAGCCAGAAAAACTTTTTTTGAAACTAATAAATGAAATAACCAATACAATGGAAAAAAAAGAAAAGAAAGAAAAATTGAATTTTTTATACCAACAATTATCGCAATTGCAATTATCAATTAGTGGCAATGCTGTTAATAAATTTATTATTGATTGGGTAGCCGAAAAAAAATAGACGCACAATTTTTGCGTCTATTTTAGCATTGTTTTTATTGTAAAAATCATTTATTTATGTCGCATAAATATTTATCTAAAGCAGTTAATAAACTTGGGCTTAATGGTGCTGGAGCTTTAATGCTTACAATTAAACCAGCTTCTTCAATTGCTTTGGCTGTATTGCTTCCAAATGAGCCAACTAAAGTGCCGTTTTGTTTAAATGCCGGATAATTATCTAACAAACTTTTTACACCACTTGGTGTAAATAAACATATAACATCAAATGCTTTTAGAGATGGAATGGATTCTTTTATATTGTTACTTACAGTGCGATACATATAACCTAAATTAAACTCACACTTATTTGTTTTAAGCCAACCTACAATTTCATTGTCTTGTTGATTTTCACTGCATACATAAAGAATTTTTTCATTTTCCTTATGCTTATTAATTACATCAAACATACTTTTATTACTACCATCTGCACCATAAAAAACTTTACGTTTTCTATATAAAATAAACTTTTGAAGGTATAGTGCAATGGCTTCTGTAGTACAAAAATATTTTGTGTCTTGATTGATATTCAACTTGGCTTCTTCGGCAAGTCTAAAAAAATGCTCAATTGCATTTTTACTTGTAAAAATTACACTTGTGTGAGAAACTACATCAATCTTTTGTTTACGAAATTCTTTGGCAGCAATTGGTTCTAGTTGAATGAATGGAGTAAAATGTAGTTCAACACCATACTTTCTTTCTAACTCAAAGTATGGAGATTTCTCACTTTCTGGTCGTGGTTGAGAAATCAAAATCTTTTTAATTTTGATTGATGTTACTTTGGTTTCGGTTTTTTGGTTTAATGAAGTTGCCTTTTTTTTCACACTAACTTTAGACACGCTTTTTGCCATACTTTACTTTATCTTATAATTAAATACCATTGCTGATATAGTGGTTTAAAAACTTAAACATAATTAGCAATGGTAAAATTTCAACACAGCAAAAGTAAAGAAAAAAATGAAAGGCGTTTATTTTTAATATGTTGCTAACACTTTTGTAAGTGATAAACAATCTAAAAAACAATAAAATTGCAATGATTGCCAATGAAACTTCAATGACTTGATGTGCCATTAATTTATTTGAAAATGCAATTAAAAATAAAATAGGAATAAATACGATTCCTAAAATTTTATTAATGATAAATACAATGAAATTATAAGCAGTTGCAGCTGTTGATTTATTATAAATCCAACCAAGAAATTGAGTAAAAAGCAATTTGAATAAATAAATGCAAATTAGTGCAATGCAAGCTACTAAGGCCACATACCAGAAACTATATTTTACAAAGCCAATATTTTCGAGCGCTAATGCAATAAAAAAAGAAGTAGATATAATGAACAAAATATTGAGTAGCATTGATGCTACATTATCTTGCGAAAGTTGTTCTCGAGTTTGGACTTGCCTAAACTGTGTTTGAAAAATAATCGCAAAAATATTTTTTACATACCTAGGAAAAATTAGTTTAACTATGGCAAGTACAATTACGATACACAGCAATGCATAAAATAAAATGTCTTTTGAAGAAGAATCTTTAAAAGCAGTAATCATCAACTCTGTCTTATTACTATTTAGTATAGGATATTCGATTAAAATACTGTAAGTATTGCTATCTTTTCTTTCTAGTATTTTAACAACAGTATCTTTCAATAACGAACTTGTATCTTTTGATTTTGTTGTATCGATAACAAAATTAAAATTCGATGAATCTTGGAAAGAAAAGGTGTTTTTTGCTTTAAGTGAATCAACAATTTTGGGTTTTTGAATATTTTTATGAACGATAGGTTTTGCAGATCTAGCAATAGAATCAGCTTGCCCATTTGAACAGCAAAATATAAAAACATAAAATATGGTCAAAAAAAATTTCATTGATAAATAAGTTGCAAATAAACAATTTTTAAAACTTATTTATAAATTACTTACAATGCCAATATGAATTTTTGTTTCTCTAAGGTTGAAAGGCAAATCGTTTCTTTTACCTGCAGCAAAACTTATGTTTAAAATACCTTGTTTGGTTTCAAATGCTAAACCTAAACCGCCACTTATGTAGCTATAATCGTTTTTATTTGATTTGTTTTTTGTAAAACCACCATCGCTAAAGGCAAAAAAATATGAGTTGTTTGCAATTAAGTATCTATACTCTACTGATGACACAATGTATTCATTGGTAAAAATATTTTCTTCATCAAAGCCTCTTAATAACTTAAATCCACCAATTTGAAATAGCTCATTTTGAAAATAATTTTTTGTTTGAATAATACCATAATTAGCAGCCAACTTTAAGACAGATTGCTTATTTAAAACAAAGTATTTTGCTGCTTCGATTTTTGCTTTAATTTGATAAGAATTTATTTGAACAGAGTCGTATAAACTACTGTAATTAAAACCTCCATTTTTTAAGCTTGTAATTGTGTTATTGGGTTTTATATTTTTTTGACCAAAGCTTGTAAAAAGTCTTATTTCAAAACCCTTTCGTCTATTAACTTTTGAACCAATCGTGTTATTATAAAAATATTCAAAACCCAAGTTGGTAATATTAAAATCTAAAACCTGTTGTAACTTTTTTGTAGCAATAATTTGCAAGGTATCTGGTTGAATAATACGTGTAGTAAGGCTTCCAAGCGAAATAGCAAATCTAGACTTGTTGTTAATTTCATATTCAATACCAATATTTGTATTAATATTTATGTAAGCACTATCACGTTTATATAAATTAAAATTGAAATTTAATTGTGCTTTGCTATTGAAAATATAAGGCATAGCAAAACCAATATCAATACGTGGCGATTGTGGTTGAATTTGTTGCCAATTTAAACTAATGCTTTCTCCTTTGGCAAAAGCATTTAATAAATTTAAATTGGCATCTAAAGTAAAAAGGAGTTTCCCATTAGTTTGATTATTATTTGGTAAAAACCCAATGATAGCATCAAACTTATTTACCTTTTTAGGTTGCAAATACAGGTTGATAACACAGCCTTTATTTAGCATTAAAATGTCGCTGTTTTTATAGCTTGATAAGTATGGCAATTGATTTATTCTATTATCAATTTCAGCAATTTTTTGGGCATTAAAAATACTTTGCTTATATAGTTTTAAGTAATGCTGTAAAAACTGATTATCAATGTTGACGCTGCCTATAATCCTTATACTGTCTATCTTGTATAAATATCCTTTATCAATTTTTAACGATGCAGTAATTTCATTTTGTTTATTTATAACAACACTATCAAAGCTAAGTTTAACAAATGGATAACCATTATTTTGATAGTAGTTTAAAATGTTTTGTGGTATTTTTTCTATGATATTTGTATTGATTGTAGTTGTAGATAATTCATCTGGCAGGTTCAAATTTTTCCAAGTGTATTTGTTGCCAATAAATAATTTTATCGTGTATAGACTTTCTTTTTCAAAAACAGTGTCTATTGAGGCTGTTATAAAACCTTGAACTTTAAGCGTGGCAAGCATTTGCTCAATATAGTTTAAACAAACTGTTTTACTAGAAAACTCACTTTGAAAAGGCATAGTTTTAGTGATAGAATTACTATCTATGACTAATACTTGTAACATTGTTTTTTGTGCCTTTGTATAAAGACATAATAGTGTAAACAATACTGCAAATATTTTTTTCATTGCTACAAAGTAAATATATATACACTATTTATGTGTTAGGTAAATAGGGAGGTTGATATTTGCATAATATTTATGGTTAACATTTTATTACTAACTGTCAACTTTTAACAATCAACTTTTAACTATCTGTGGCAGGCATTTATATTCATATTCCTTTTTGTAAACAGGCTTGCTTGTATTGTAATTTTCATTTTTCTACTAACAAAAAATTAATTCCACAGCTTGTAAATGCTATTGCAAAAGAAGCTTTTTTGAGACAAGATTATTTAACTGAAACTATTGAAACTATTTACTTTGGTGGCGGCACGCCCTCTATTTTGCCAACAAGTGATATTGTTTTTTTAATAGATGAAATAAAGAAAATATTTGAAGTAAATAGTAATACTGAAATTACACTTGAAGCCAATCCTGATGATATTGATGAAGCTAATTTAGTTGCTTGGAAAAAAGCCGGTATCAATAGATTTAGTTTAGGTATTCAAAGTTTTATTGATGCTGAATTGCAATGGATGAATAGAAGTCACAATGCTAAACAGGCAAAGCATTGTATAGATTTAATTAAAAAATATTTTACAAATTATTCTATTGATTTAATTTTTGGCAGCCAACTTTTGAGCAATGAAGATTGGTTGGTAAATATAAAAACAGCTTTATCATTTAATCCACCACATTTAAGTTGTTATGCTTTAACTATTGAAGAAAAAACAGTGCTTGGAAATAAAGTTTCAAAAAAAGTAATATCAAATATTGATAATGAGAAGCAAGCACAACAATTTAACATATTAATGAAAGAACTTGCTATCGCTGGGTTTCATCATTATGAAATCAGTAATTACGCTCAACCCAATTTTGAAAGCAAGCACAATAGTAGCTATTGGCAAAGCAAACACTATCTTGGTTTAGGACCATCTGCACATTCTTTTAATGGCAGCACACGCAGTTGGAATATTGCTAATAATGCTTTGTATATACAATCTATTGAAAATAATAATTTGCAAATAGAAACAGAAGAGTTAACAACAACACAACAATTAAATGAATATATAATGATTGCGTTGAGAACTAGTGGAGGAATTAATTTGAATATAATTGAAGAAAGATTTGGTGTAACTATTTTACTAGAATTAAAGAATAAAATAACTGCTTGGCTACAAGCAAATCATATAGAACAAAAAAATAATTTTATTCAACTTACAAATCTTGGAAAGCTTTATGCAGATGGAATTGCAGCAGATTTATTTTTTTAAACAAAACACTATCTTTTGCTTTTAAAAAATGCTTTCATTAAACTAGCACATTCATTTTCAAGCACTCCTTTTACTAATTGTGCTTTGGGATGAAATGGCCAACTTTCTGGTTTTACTAATCCATCTTCATCTGTAAAAAATCGTAATCCGCCACTTTTTGTATCACTCGCTCCATAAACAATTCTGCTTAATTTGCTCCAATACATAGCACCACAACACATTAAACAAGGCTCTACTGTAACATATAGACTTGCAGTTGGTAAATACTTAGATCCTAAACTTCCAAATGCAGATGTAAGAGCTAAAATTTCAGCATGGGCAGTTGCATCGTTTAGTTTTTCTACTTGATTATACGCTTTAGCAACCACCTTATTATTAATTACAACTACTACACCAATTGGCACTTCATCCTCATCAAAAGCAATCTGGGCTTGCCTTAAAGCTTGTTGCATAAAATATTCGTCATTAACTTCTGTCATAATAAATAATATAAAAAGAGTGTGCAATATTAATTACACACTCTTTAATAATTTGTAAAATGGTTTATTAAAACTTAATAACCGCATATATAGAAAAACCACTTCCTTGGCCAATGTTTCTACCAGAAATATCTTTAAAAATATTTCCCCATAAAGTAATATTTCTATCAATTCTTCTACCTAATCCAATTGTAGCCCTTAAGTAACTAAATTCTCTATTTAATGCAGGGTTTAAATTTGTTGCATCCGATATACTACTAGAAGATGTGATAAAATTTAGCTTCCCATTAACTTTCCAATCTTCATCTAAAGGTATACCAAGGGTAGCATTAATAAAAAATTGAGATGGGCCACCTGTATTGAAATAGCTTCTAAAGCCAGCTTCTAAATCATAATAAGAATCCTTTAAAGTTTCTGTATTCGTACCAGCTAGTCCTATTTTTCCCTCAAATCCAGCAGATGCGAAACCAGGCAAAAGCTTTGTTTCATAATTTTCGTAGCCTGGTATTATTAATGAACCAGTGACAGATAAGTGTTTATAATAGTCATAGTGATTTAAAAAGTAACACAAGCCTACAGTAATATCTCCTGTTGATGAAAACGGACCATCAGAAACCCCTAAATCTACCATTCTATTGCTGACATATGGAATATTGAACACAAAATCTACATCCCTTCCAATACCAACCCCACCATAAAGTCCAAAATAATTTGAAACAAAAATATCGTTGCTATAACCAGAATTTGCGGTAACACCGCTTTTATTCCAATAAGAACTAGCTGTATATCTTGTATAAGTTGGTACTAGTAGCCATCTACCATTGCCAATTGGGAAACCGGCAAAACTGTTTTGTTGAAATACAATACACAGGGTTAATACAAATACAATTTTTAATAATATATTTTTCATTAAATCACATTTTTAAATTTATAATTATGGTTGGCCAAATTTTTCTCTCAACCAAGCTTCTTTAAATCCATAAAAACCTTTGTCCATATTAGCTTCGCAATTTTTGCAAACGTATTTATCTTTTTTTGAAACTCGTAATTGATTAAAAAAATTATATACACCTATTGCTGGACTACTAATATTTTTTGAACCCCAACCCACAATAATAGGGCAACTTACATAAGGAGCAAAATGTACGGGGTCAAAGTAATCTAAAGTATTCAATAATGCATCTTTAGTATTTTTTTTTGTGCTATAATAATTTTTAAACATTAACGATGGAAAGGTTGTATTTGCTACACCTTCATTAAAGTTTATCATTGTTCGCATATCAATAAATGCTGGACTATCTAAAATAATACCTTTAAGATTTGGGTAAAATGACGAGACTATTACACTAATACTTGCACCCAAACCACAGCCTCCAACAACAACTTTACTATTATCTATACCTAATTTAGATGCAAATGTGTTTATCAATTCTATTCCTCTCAAAGCATCCAAATAAATTCCTTTAAATACAAACTTATTTTTATCTTTAATATTCAGCAACCCTAAATCGTAATATCCATAATTAAAATTAGTTGTACTAGGCCCTGTGCCACGTGTATTAATACTTAAAACGGCTACATCTCTTCTATATTCTGGTTTTAACTCACTCATATAATCAGAGATATTATATAGAATTGGATTTTTTCTATTATTTTTTGGTATAGTTAACCAACCAAAAATTACAGCTTTTTCTGTAGAGCTAAACTGCACCTCATAAGCATCGCTAAACTTATTTCCTAAATCTGGTCTTGGTGTTATACTAAAATTTGCTGGCGATGCAGCCAATTCTCTTCTTGCTTGATCCCAATAATTTACTAAATCTGCTGGTGGATTATTCTTTATATATATCTTTTCTGGCTCATAACCAAAATTATATACAACCGTATCTGCGTATCTTTCTGTGATAACGCTAATGTTAGAAACGTAATAACCAGGTTGTAGTTGAGAGCTTTCAAATAAAAAATCTTTTTCGTACACCCCTCTTTTTTTTATTTTAAAAGGATGTATATCTTTATACAAAGCAACACCAGTTTGATTTGCAATTTGTGTTACTATACTACCAGACTGTTCTTCTTTCAAAGTATTTTCTAGCCTAACAGAATAGCCTATATGTTTATCTCTTGATTCATAAATATTGTCTTTGCCTAAACCTCTTACACTGCGTTTGATGGATGTTTTGTCTTTATATATCACTAAGCCATTGGCTTGTGGTACAGTTGTAGTATTTAAAAATTGCAATGGCTTTTGAGCAATAACATTACTACACAACAAAACAGTGTAACATACTATTGTACACCATTTAATATTTATTGAACTGTATGGTAACAGTTTAGGCATAGGTACGGCTACAGAAATTTAGGTTATAACGTTTTTTATTAGTAAAAATTATATTTTAATTAATGTTTCGCGTTTATGTTGAAAACCTTTGTTAAGCAATTACAATTTCAACTGACAGAAAAGCGTTTACTTTTGAAAAAAAATTATGCTTAAAGTAGAACATATAGGTATTGCTGTTAAAGATTTTAATACATCGATAACATTGTTTGAAAAATTATTAAATACCAGCTGCTATAAAACAGAAACTGTTACTGGCGAAAATGTGAATACTGCTTTTTTTAAACAAGGAGAAACTAAAATTGAGTTACTTGAGAGTATTACGTCTGACGGTGTTATTGCAAAGTTTATCGATAAGAAAGGAGAAGGCATACACCATATTGCATTTGAAGTAACTGATATTGAAACTGAAATGAAACGCCTCCAAGATGAGGGTTTTATATTGCTGAATGAAGTACCAAAGCAAGGTGCTGATAATAAATTAGTATGTTTTTTACACCCCAAAAACACCAATGGTGTTTTGATTGAGTTGTGTCAGGAAAGAATGTAGAGATATTAATTTTACTAAGAGCAAGTGAATACGCCCATAAAATGATTAATTCCTCAATAGCTTTCCTGTTTTCAAAACACTTTGTATTCTTTCAAGCGTTTTTCTTTCTCCACAAAGGGATAAAAATGCTTCTCTTTCAAGGTCTAATAAATATTGTTCAGATACTTGTTGTGCTTCACTTAAATCACCACCACACATTACATACGCTAATTTTTTTGCAACCAAAGCGTCGTGTTCTGTAGCGTAATTTCCACGTTGCATTCCATTAATTCCTGCATATAATGCACCTAAAGCACTTCGCCCCAAAACCTTAATATCATTGCGTTTTATTGGCATTGTGTAACCTGCATCAAATAATTCTATAACAGATTTTTTTGCAACAGAAATTCTTCTATTTACATTCATTACAATTTCATCTTTCCCTTTTCTCAAAATGCCCATATCAAAAGCCTCTGCTGCACTAGTAGCAACTTTTGCAGTAGCAATTGCTAAAAATCTTTCTTTTAAAGTATTCGTTTCTGGCTCATCATTATGCAGTTCATCGCTAGCTCTTAAAACAAATTCTTTTGTACCACCACCACCAGGAATTAAGCCTACACCTAACTCTACCAAACCAATATAAGTTTCAGCAGCAGCACATACTTTATCAGCGTGTAAATTCATTTCGCAGCCACCACCTAATGTTAAACCTTGAGGGGCTGTAACTACTGGTATGCTTGAGTATCGGCAACGCATCATTGTATTTTGAAACATACGAATTGCCATATCCAACTCATCATATTCTTGTTCAATGGCAAACATAAAAATCATTCCCACATTGGCACCAGCACTAAAGTTTGCACCATCATTTGCAATTACTAATCCTTTGAAATTATCTTCTGCAATTGAGATAGATTAATTAACACCTTCCAAAACTTCACCACCAATGGTATTCATTTTGGTGTTCCATTCTAAGCCTGCAACACCATCTCCAATATCGTATAATTTGCAAGCACTATTTTTCCAAATAGTTTTATCTGCATTGTTTTTCAAAATTAAAAATGCTTCGCCACCAGGAATTTCCTTGTAATTTTTTGATGCAATATCATAGCATAATCTTTTACCATTTTCTACTTTGTAAAAAGAAGTAAATCCAGCTGTCAGCATTTCACTAACCCAAGCAGAAACATCGATTCCATTGGCTTTCATTGTTTCAACAGTTTTGGAAACACCTAATGTATCCCAAGTTTCAAAAGCACCAATTTCCCAACCAAATCCTGCCATCATAGCATCATCGACTCTGTAAATCTCATCACTTATTTCAGGAATACGATTTGAAATATATGAGAATAATGAGTAATGAAACTGACGATAAAAATCTCCTGCTTTATCAGTTGCTGCACACAATGCTTTGATGCGTGTTTTTAAATCTTCAATGGGTTTTGCAGTTTCAAGAGCAGTAAATTTTGATTTTACTCTTGCTTTATATTCCATTGAAGTTAAATCCAAAGTCAAAATTTCTTTACCAGTTTCTGATTTTATTTTTTTGAAGAA
>JAPLER010000287.1:0-1097 GCA_026391115.1 Bacteroidota bacterium
AAAGGCTTTTTGCTATAAAACAAAATAGATTTAATCCACCCGTTGAAGCAGTAAAAAAGATTATAGATGAAGGAAAGCTAGGAAGAATTTTCAGCGTTCAATTAACTTGTTTTTGGAATAGAAATGAAGATTATTATCAAAATAGTTGGAAAGGAACAAAGGATTTAGATGGCGGAACTTTATACACACAATTCAGTCATTTTGTAGATTTATTATACTGGATGGTTGGGGATATTAAAGATGTAGAAGCTTATACAGCAAACTATGCACATCAAGGTATTATTGAGTTTGAAGATACTGGCGTTGTCATTTTGAAATTCCAAAATGGGGCAATTGGAACAATTAATTACACAGTAAATAGTTATGGAAAAAATATGGAAGGTTCGCTTTCAATTTTTGGCGAAAAAGGAACTGTAAAAATTGGAGGTCAATACTTAAACGAATTGGAATATCAAAATATTGAAGGCTGTAAAATTGAAAATTTGCCTGTTGGAAATACTGCAAATAATTATGGCAATTATCAAGGTTCAATGAGTAACCACGACAAAGTATATCAAAATTTGGTAGATGTTTTAACCAACAATGCAAGTATTTCTACCAGTGCGTTTGAAGGGTTAAAAACAGTAGAGATTATTGATAAAATTTACTACAAAGCCCAATTTCAAAACTAATTACACGATAAGAAATTAATGGAATTGATTGGTAAAAAAATATTATTAATTTCTCCTCAATTTTGGGGAAAAATGTTAATCTCAAAACACCATTATGCTGTAGAATTAGCCAAAAGAGGTAATGAAGTATATTTTTTAAACCCACCAAATGCTGCATTAAACGAAGAAACTTTTATAGACGAGTTGGATATTGAAAATTTATTTGTAATTCATCACAAATTAAATTTTTCATATAAGTTAAAGTTTAGAAATGAACTACTTTTTCATTGGTTTATGAAAAGGCATATTAAAGTATTACTTAAAAAAGTAAACATCAATTTTGATATTATTTGGAGTTTTGATTTAGGCAATTTATATCCATTTCATTTATTTGACAGTAAGTCTTTAAAAATATTTCACCCTGTAGATGAGCCATTAAATAAAACA
>JAPLER010000287.1:1129-3049 GCA_026391115.1 Bacteroidota bacterium
CTCAAATAATTTTTTCAACAACAAAAGAAATATTAAACAAATACAATAAATATAACATACCCAAATATCATATAAACCATGGTTTGAAAGATATTTTCTTAACTACAAAAAGTAACCATTTGGTTTCTCCAAAAATAAAAGTTGGTTTTTCTGGAAACCTACTAAGAAAAGATATCGACAGAGATATTTTATTAACCATCATAAATCAAAACCCAAACATTGAATTTAATTGTTGGGGAAGCTACAATATACAGCAGTCCAATATTTCTGGTGGAACAGATGAAGCTACCAAACAATTTATAAGAAATCTTAGAACAACGCCAAATGTAGTTTTGCATGGTGTTAAAACAACTGAAAATCTTGCACTGGATTATCAAGATATACAAGCTTTTTTAATTTGTTACAAGGTTGTAAATAACCCATTGATTGGTGAAAATTATCATAAAACCCTAGAGTTTATTAGTACTGGTAAAGTTATCATCAGTCATACATTTAGTTCCTATAAAAACAAGCCCAATTTGGTGCAAATGAATAATAATGCAATCAACAATAATGATTTGCCTAATTTATTTCAACAGGTAATTGAGCAAATAGAAAAATACAATACAGAAGAACTAAATATTATAAGAAAAAAATTTGCCAAGGATAATTTATATCAAAAGCAAATAGATAGAATTGAGAGTATTTTATTATTAAGCAATGTAGAATGAACAAACCTATAATTTATACTTCAAAAATTGTTGATGTTGTTTTTGGAGAAAATGTTAAACTAGTTGAACCATTAAACATATATGGTTGTAGTATTGGAAATAATTGCTTTATAGGACCTTTTGTAGAAATCCAAAAAGATGTACAAATTGGCAACAATACCAAAGTTCAATCTCACTCATTCATTTGTGAATTAGTTACTATTGGCAATGATTGTTTTGTTGGCCATGGTGTAATGTTCATTAATGATTTGTTTTCTGGTGGTGGTCCTGCACGTGGCAATAAATCAAAATGGAAATCAACAAGCATTGGCAACAATGTTTCAATTGGCTCCAACGCAACAATATTACCCATAAGCATTTGTGACAATGTAGTTATTGGTGCAGGTGCTGTAGTTACAAAAAATATAACTGAAGCTGGCACTTATGTTGGTAATCCAGCAAAAAAAATAAAATAAAATATTATGAATATTCCTTTCGTAGATTTAAAAGCACAGTATCAAAGCATTAAACCAGAAATGGATGCAGCCATCGCAAGTGTAATAAATGAAACTGCATTTATTGGTGGTAAATATGTTGCAGCGTTTGAACAAAATTTTGCTGCATTATATGGCGTTAAACATTGTATTAGCGTTGCAAATGGTACAGATAGTTTATACATATTAATGAAAATGTTAAACATTGGTGTAGGAGATGAGGTAATTACTGTAGCCAATAGTTGGATAAGTAGTAGTGAAACAATTTCACAAACTGGTGCAACACCAGTATTTGTAGATGTTTGCAAAGATTATTACAGTATTGATGAAACAAAGTTTGAAGCAGCAATTACATCAAAAACCAAAGCTGTTATTTTGGTTCATTTACAAGGGCAAATGGCAGATATTGAAACAATACAAAACATTTGCGACAAACATAAAATTGTCTTAATTGAAGATTGTGCTCAATCTCATTTTAGCGAACAAAATGGAAAACGTGCAGGCACAATAGGCATTGCTGGAAGTTTTAGTTTTTATCCTGGGAAAAACTTAGGTGCTTATGGCGATGCTGGTTGTATTATCACAAATAATGATGCACTTGCCGAAAAATGTAAAATGTTTGCTAATCACGGTGCATTAAAAAAACATCATCATATAATTGAAGGTATTAATAGCAGATTGGATGGTTTGCAAGCAGCTATACTAAATACTAAACTTCCTTATATTTTAAAATGGAC
>JAPLER010000213.1 GCA_026391115.1 Bacteroidota bacterium
ATATAGTTGCCATTGCCTTCCTTAATACAAGTATATTTTGTTTTTAAGGTTGTTGTTTCAATTTTAAAACGCTTAACTGTGTATTGTGTTTTATCAATATCGTGATATACGATGGTGACAATTTTATCAGGGTCATATCTTTCAATCAACTTCACATTATCTGCATCAAAGCGTTGTGTAAGTTCTGTATCTGTTACTTCATAATTACCATCTTTAAATACAACCAATACTTTATCGTCACCATCAAAACTGCCCAAATAATTTCCTTTCTCTTCAATATTCAATCTACCAAATTGTGTATCAAACCAAAGCTTTCTGCCAGCTAATGTGCTACGTCCTTTTTCTTTAAACTTAACTGTTTTAATAGGATATTTTGTAGCAATATTTCCTTGGCTGCTTCTGCCTTTTATTTCTAACTCCTCAAATGGAAAATCAAATTCTTTTGTTCTTGCAGTACAGTTAGGACTTAGAATAATTTTTACAATTTCGGCTTCGCCATTGGCATTTGCAGTAAAATAATGTACTTTACTTTTATCGCTGCCTTTGGTTAAATCATATTCTTTATCTCTTGTAATACCTGTTACGTTAAAACGTTTAGCATAGCTTACACCACTTGCTGCATCAACATAAATCATGTTGTAAGTAGTACGTTCATCATTCTTTTTAAAAATAGCAGCGTGAATAATGTCTTTGCCAATAAAATTTTTATCGACTACTTTAACTACTTTTAAAATACCACGTTTGGTAAAACAAATAATATCATCAAGGTCGCTACAATCAAAAAGGTATTCATCTTTTTTTAATGATGTTCCTACAAAACCATCTTCACGATTGATGTATAGCTTAGTGTTGGCAATAGCTACTTGTTGTATTTTAATAGTGTCAAATAATTTAATTTCTGTTTTACGTTCCCTGCCTTTGCCATATTTTTTTAGCAATGTTTCAAAGTAAGCAATAGCAAATTCAGTAAGGTGCTCAAGGTCGTAGTTTACTTGTTTAATTTCATCTTCAATAGCTTTTATTTGATTGTTCAATTCATCAATATCCAATTTGTAAATTCTACGAACAGGTTTCTCTGTTAGCTTTAAAACATCTTCTCTAGTAACATCTCTTTTCAATATTTTTCTAAATGGTACAAAAGCCTTTTCTATAGCTGCAATTACTTTATCCCAAGTCTCGTGTTTCTTCTCTAGTTCTTTATATATCTGCTCTTCAAAAAATATTTTTTCTAACGATGTGTAATGCCATTTATCTTCTAATTCACGCAGCTTAATTTCTAGCTCTTTTCTTAATAATTCTTTTGCATTATCTACACTCGATTTTAGCAATTCACTTGCTGTAATAAATCTTGGTTTTTGTCCATCAATAATGCAGGCATTTGGAGATATGCTTACTTCACAATCTGTAAATGCATACAATGCATCAATAGTAATATCTGGCGAAATGCCTGGTGCCAATTCTATTAAAACCTCAACATTTTTACCAGTAAATTCAGTTACTTTTTTAATCTTTATTTTGCCTGCATCATTGGCTTTAGTAATGCTTTCGCAAAGTTGTGTAACTGTTACACCAAAAGGCACATCACGTATTACTAAACTCTTTTTATCAAACTCTTCTATCAAGCATCTAACTTTAACTTTTCCACCTCTGTGTCCATCATTATAATTGCTCACATCAATCATTCCACCCACTTGAAAATCTGGATATAGTTCAAACTTTCTACCTTTTAAATATTTTATAGAAGCATCAATGATTTCACAAAAATTGTGTGGTAGTATTTTAGTAGAAAGACCAACAGCTATACCTTCAGCACCCTGTGCTAATAATAAAGGAAATTTCATTGGAAGTGTTACAGGCTCTTGTTTTCTTCCATCGTAACTTAATTGCCAGTTAGTTGTTTTGTGGTTGAATGCAACATCTAAAGCAAACTTACTTAAACGAGCTTCAATATACCTTGGTGCAGCAGCATCGTCACCTGTTCTTATGTCTCCCCAGTTACCTTGTGTTTCAATCAACAAATCTTTTTGACCCATATTCACCAAAGCATCGCCAATACTAGCATCGCCATGTGGATGATATTGCATAGATTGACCAATGATGTTGGCAACTTTATTAAAACGCCCATCGTCCATCTCTTTCATTGCGTGTAATATTCTGCGTTGCACAGGCTTCAGGCCATCTTCCATTGCAGGCACAGCACGCTCTAGTATTACATACGAGGCATATTCTAAAAACCAATTTTTATATTGGTCGTTTACACCTTTTGGGGAAGTTTGTTCAATATTTTGTTCTTCGTTCATTTGTTTCACGCAAAGTTGCAAAGTAGCAAAGACCTATGGAATTTATCATCTATGTGTCTTTATTTCTATGTGGTTATAAAAAAGCAAATTAGTTGCAAAATATTTTTGCAGAAGTGATGTGTTAAACTCTTTGTAATGTTTGCAGTTATTGACAACTAAGCTTCTAGATTTTCTGTTTCAGTAATTAAAGTGTTACCGAGTATTCTCACCTCAATTTCTTTCCATCCTTTTTCCCAATTACCTTGTGCTTCAAGTTTATTTTCTTCAATCAATTGTTTTATTCTTCCTACTAAAAAAACATCACCAGTTTGTATTTTCATTTTGCCTAAAGCGTTGTGCAAAATTTTAGTTAGCTTTTGAAAATCATTTGTAATAACACTCAATAAATCTTTGTCAAAAAAATCTTCTTTTTTACCAGCAATTTTTTTACCACCTTCTAATATTCTTATTGATGCATTGTCGTTGCAAGTTTTTGTCCACTCATCTGGATCAACTTCAAACTCGCTACTGGTAATAGTTCTGGCTAATTTCTTTGCTTTTAAAAATTCTTTAGGTTGTATTTCGTGTAAATGTGTTGGATAAAATATTTGCCCTTTTTCATTAATAAAAGGCAGGTTGTTTAAATACAATATTTCTATACGTCCTTGAAAGTCTTTTAGTTGACTCATTAACCAATAATAACTGCACACATCGTGTTGGTTTTGTGCCATCCATATCCATATTTTTTCTTCAGCATTTTCAGTTAATGTTCTTAATAGTTTTGTTACTGTAAGTTTATCATCAACCAATTCTAATGAGTTGGTATATGGCGAATGTTCTAATAAATTTTTCCACCAATCTCTGCGTTGTTGATAGCCTTCAGTTTCGTAAACGTCTGCAATAGGACCTACTGCAAAATCATCTTTAATTTCAATAATATCGCCTTGTAAACTGGCGTCTAGTTCAATGGCTTGTTGCAAGGCAGCTACATTAGCTTGTTCAAATACTATATGAATCATTTGTTAGTTAAAAGTTAAGAGTGAATAGTTAAAGTACTTAAATAATAATCAATAATTATTAATCAATCTTTGGTTGTATTAAATAATAAACACAGGTTGTAAAAAAATTTCTTACCCAAGGTATATTTCTTAGCACAGGCAATTGTTTTCTTGCTTTTACATTAAACTTGTATTCGTAAATTGGATTGAACAAATAATGCGTTTTATTAATGATGTTGTAGCCAGTTTCTTTTGCAATGCGTTCAAATTTTTCTATAGATATTCTTGTTTCTCTTATTTCTAAAAGTTCATCAACATTTTCGTTCTTTCTCGTTAGCAACCATCTGTAAATGCTTAAAGGCAATAAGTGATAGTAAGGCAATTTGCCCAGCCACTTGTTTTTACAAAGTTGTTGATGACCACCAAAAGGCATTTGCCAAGGGGGGAAGCCAAAGAAAATACAACCTTTCGGTAATAAAAAACGTTGCATTTCTTTTATCAGTTTGGGTTGGTTATGTATGTGTTCAATTACATCTTTTAAAATAATTAAGTCAAATTTACCACCCAATTCTTTTTCTGCATCAACAAGGTAAATGTCTTTGCCAATAAAACTTATTTTACCACTTTCAAATTCTTCTTTCAAATATTCTTTAGCCCAATCAATTCTAATTAAATCAAACTCTACACCCACAGCTGTGCAGCCTTTAGCTATAAATGGTTTAAGTACACCAGCTTCACCACAACCTATTTCAAGTATTCTCATTCCTGGTTTTATGGTAAACTTTTCCTCAATAAATGGTAATACATATTTGGCACAATTATCAACCTGAATATCAAAATATCTTCTTCTATCAGCGTGAAACTCGAACATAATGTCTTTTTTGCTTGGCAAATAAAGACGATTTTAGGGAATTGACTTTAACTTTAAGCTGTACAAATGCAACAAACTTCTATTTTATCTTTTGTCAATTACTTCAATAACCCTACTTTTGCTGTCCCAAAAAATGTTGTATGGGAAATAAACGTGAATTTGAAATACCATTTGTAGGATTAAAGCCTGGGGTTCATGTTTTTGACTACTGCATTGTGGATAGTTTTTTTGAGAATTATGGGCAGCAAGATTTTACCAATTGCAAAGCAAATGTAAAGCTAAGTTTAGAAAAAAATACTGGCTTTATGCAACTCCATTTTGATGTAGATGGTATGGTAGAAGTTGATTGTGATAGATGTGGAAACACAATACACAAGCAACTTTGGGACGAATACAATATGATTGTAAAACTTGTTGAAAACCCAGATGAAATGAATGAGCAAGAAGAAGACCCAGATGTATTTTACATTGCCAGAACAGAAAGCCACATCAGCGTTAATGATTGGATTTATGAATTTGTGAGTTTAAGTGTGCCAATGCAAAGACAGTGTGAAGATGATGAGAATGGAGAAAGTACTTGCAACAAAGAGGTGATTGAAAAGTTGAGAAAAATGGAAGAAGAAGTGAAAAGTCAAGCCAATCCAATGTGGGGTGGGCTAGACCAATTTAAAGATATAGAAAATTAGTATTAATATAAATTTAGCGTTATGCCTAATCCAAAGCGTCGTCACAGTCAACAACGTAGTGCAAAAAGAAGAACACATTACAAAGCACAAGAAGTAACTTTATCAAAAGATACCACTACTGGCGAAATTCACGTTCGTCACCGTGCTCACGTAAGTGAAGGAAAACTTTTTTACAAAGGAAAATTAGTTTCTGAAAAAGCTCCATTAAAAGCCTAATTGTCAACCCAAATTTCATTTAATATGAATATTGGCATTGATATGATGGGTGGAGATTTTGCACCTACTGAAGCCGTTAAAGGTGTAGTAAAATATTTGCAGCAACATCAAAATGTTGCTGCTATTGTTTTTTGTATAGGTGACGAAACACAACTTATTCCATTACTTCAAGAACATAACATTCTTGATAAAGTAAAAGTAAAACACACTACCGAAGTGGTGGGCTACAACGAGCATCCTACTAAGGCATTTAAAGAAAAACCCAATAGCTCTATTGTAGTTGGCTTTAAAATGCTGGCTGCTGGCGAATTAGATGCATTTGCAAGTGCTGGTAATACAGGTGCTATGTTGGTGGGTAGTATGTTTAATATAAAAACTATTGAGGGTGTGTTGCGTCCTACAATTGCAAGTGTGGTTCCCAAGTTAAATGGTGGTACAGGGTTGTTGTTAGATGTGGGTTTAAATGCAGACTGCAAACCAGAACAACTCAATCAATTTGCTGTATTGGGCAGCATATATGCTCAAAATATTTTGGGTATTAATAACCCTACTGTGGGTTTGGTAAATATAGGAGAGGAGGAAGGCAAAGGCAATTTATTATGCCAAGCTACTTATCCATTACTTAAAGATAATACAGCCATTAATTTTATTGGTAATATAGAAGGGAGAGACTTTTTTGATGATAATGCCGATGTAATGATTTGCGATGGTTACACTGGTAATATTGTACTTAAAATGGCAGAGAGTTTTTATGTTATTGCTGCAAAACGTGGCTTTGCCAATGACGATTATATCAAGCGTTTCCACTACGAAAACTATGGTGGCACGCCAATTTTAGGCGTTGCCAAACCCGTTATTATTGGTCACGGTATTAGTAATGACACTGCATTTATGAATATGATTGCATTGGGTACTAAAATGGTGGAGACCAACTTCTGTGGCAAAATAGTTAAGAACTTTAGTTGATAGAGGGTAGTTGATAGTTGGTAGTGGATAGTTGATAGTGAATAGTGTTCAATACCTTTGTGTTCTTTGTGTCTATGTGGTTAAAAAAACAAGCAAACTCAATGAAATTTCTTAAACAAATAGCCCAATACTTATATCTTAAAAAAAGAGATACTACTGAACCCCAAACTCAGTTTACTGGCTATATGCACAAAATCAATCGTTTTACTATCTTTTCATTTATTGTATTTATGGTCATACTTGCTGTAAAGTATTTCATTCGTTCTTCTCATAAATAGCTTTTATCTTTTCAATCTTGTATTTCTTCTTCCAAATTGTTTAATTGGATTTATTTATGCTTAAAGTCGGCTTTAGGTGGGAGTATCGTGGGAGTATCGTGGGAGTTACTATGGCTTTGACTCTATTTCTTATCTTTTCTTTTTTTGTGGAAAAAAAGAAAGAAAAAAGCCACAGATTTCGGAATGCAGCCCCGAAATCTGATAGTGCCTTGATTGGGCTTTTTGTGGATAGTTAAGGTTGGACTTTGGTAATTCTATTTCTTTTCTCTATTTCTTTTTTGTTCTTTCTCTTTTTCTTTTTTTGTGGAAAAAAAGAAAGGAAAAAGCCACAGATTTTGGAATGCAGCCCCAAAATCTGATGGTGCCTTGATTGGGCTTTTGTGGATAGTTAAGGTTGGGTTTTAGATGCTATTTATTTTCTTCTTTCTTTCTCTTTTCTCTCTTATTTTAAGGTTTTGCGTCAATGTTATATAACATCAGCTTGGTGTTTTATGCTTTTACAAGCTATGTACTATGTTATCTATGTGTCAAGAACAACTGTAAATTATATTAAAAACCCCTTAATTAACTGCATTTCTGCACACGTTCTCGAAAAATTTTTAACATTTCTTTAAGATTGCTCTACTTTTACCCACTATACACCTGATGACAGCATACCCTCTATGTTCATCTTTTTGTATGGAATGCCATTTCCAATATTCTAACGTTATTGCCAAACCCCTGTTAATATTGAGCTGTATGGCTATGTAGCCAAATGTGTATTACTTAAATATTGCTTGTGTTTATAGTAAATATTTAGTGTAAAGTAAAAGTTGTCTATTGTGGTTAATGTGTTTTTTAAATAAATACAATACAAAGCAACCATAAGCTTGTTTTAAGCGAAGTAGTTAAAGAACAACTAGGGATTGTTTTAATTGGGCAGCAGCACTAGCTTTATAAAATGATGAATGGACAGGTAAAGACAGACAGGCAAGAACAAACGATTGAAAGTACAACAGGACTTTATAAATAGTAAAAGAATTAAGAATTAACTTTTTAACGATAACAATTTATTAATTGCCATAAATGAAAGAACTACACACCGAAACTATTGTTTTGCCTACGCAAACGATGCCCCCAACATTACAAATTAAACAACAATTATATATGAAAAAAGGATTACTTGCCCTGCTGCTATTGCTATGCAGCTTTTTTGGTGTTAATGCACAGAACCCTGTTTATTTAAACACTGGCGATTATGTAGGATTTACTTGGAATTCTATTTCAAGTTCAAATATTCTTAATGCAGGCAGTGGAAATAACACTTATCCAACAACTATTAATCAGAGAATAGCTACACCAAGTGGAACTGGAAATAAATTTTTTAGATTTGCTAGTGCTACGAGCAGTTGGACTAACTATGGACCGACTAGTGCAGACCAGCTCATTACATCTGGTGCTTCACCCACAACCACAGCCAATGGAGGCTCAGTTGCATATTATCTAAATATAGCAAATGCTTCAAGCAATGTTGTTTTCAATACAAATAGTGGGGCACCTGCTACAGCTAAATTTTTCGCAGCTGAGATACAAGGAACAATACGAACAATCTCAACTGTATCTCAAACCCCTTCGATAAGCAATGGGGTTAATCCAGGTCAAACAGTTACTGTTACTGCAACTTTATCTGGCACATTGGCAACAGGACAAGGAGTGTATATTCGTTATACAACCAATGCTTTCTCTACTTCAACTATTGCTGCCGCTTCCATTTCGGGTACTACAGCAACATTTACCATTCCATCTGGAACCAACACTGCAAGTGCTGCTGTAAGTTACTATATTTTTACGTCAGGAACTTCTACTCCTGCATCTACCGATGCAGATTTAATGACTATTAACTATAATAACAATGCAGGTAGCAATTATAGCTATACTGTAGGTGCATCTGCAAACTCAAAGCCTTATGTTAGTGTTGGTACAGGTACTGGAGCTTCACCATTGGCTTTTAATACTGCTGCAAGTTGGCAAGGTGGTCTTGTGCCTGCTGCTTCGTCAAGTGTTATTATTTCAGCAAATGATACAGTTTTAGTATCTGCTGCACCTACAAATACAATCTCAGCTACAACTGTTCATGGTACTTTGCGTTCAACATTTACTACTCAAACAGCTACTACAACTTTTGGAACAATGACCGTGTCTGCAACAGGTACTTATGACCATAATATGAATGGCGGTGCCATACCTACTGCAACTTGGACAAGTGGTAGCCCTGGTGCAACTTGTTTGATTTCTGGTGTAACTTCTACTGTACCTACTGTAGCTCAATTAGCACAGTCTTTTTATAATTTTACCGTTAACAGCCCAATTACTCCTTCAGTAAACTGTACAGGGAATCTGCAAACTATTAATGGAAACTTTAATATCCTTTCAACAGGATCAGCAGAATTTAGACTTGCATCATCACAAACTTACACTTTGAATATTGGCGGGTCATTAAATATAACTGATACACTGAATTTGGGTAATACTAGCAATGGTTTTACAGGTACAGTGAATGTTGCAGGGGATGTAAATGTAACAGGGGCAGGTTGTTTACTGTTAGGAGGTTCATCTAGTGGTTCCGCAACTATTAATATTAATGGAACAGTTTCGGGAACTACTGGTAAATTGAAAATTAATACTACCTCTGGGGTTGCACAAACTAGCAGTGGAAGTGTAACCATAAACACAAAAGGAGATTTTGAATTAACGAGTGGAACATTCCAATTCCAAAATAGTTCATCTGGTAGCAAAACCTATGCGTTGAATATAGGTGGCAACTACAACCAAACTGGTGGTACTTTTATAGGTGGTAGTAGTAGCTCAATTGCTAATGTTAATTTCACAGGTAATTCTCAAACATCGGTAACTTATACTCAGTCAGGCGGTACTGTAACTTCTTCATCAATAAAAACTAATTATCTTGTAGACTCGCTTAGAGCATTAACGCTTAACAATGATATTAATGTACTAGCTTCTTCAACATTTACAGTTAAAGGTGGTACATTAGACTTAACAACCAATAATTTAACAGGAGCTGGTACTTTTACTATGACTGCAACAGCATTAGGGGCAGTTCCAACACTTAGAATTGGCTCTGCTGCTGGTATTGTTTCTAGTGTTGCTTCAGCTACTGGTAGTGTACAAGTTACTGCGGCAAGAAATTTTTTAAGCGGTGCTAACTATTCTTACACAGCAACTAGTACTGCAAATACCAATCAGGTAACTGGTACTGGTTTGCCTGCAACGGTAAATACTTTAACTATTGCCAATGCTGGTACAACTAACAATACAGTTACTTTAACAAATGCTGGTACTACAGCAATATCTTCAACATCTGTTGGTTCTTTAACTTTAACAAGTGGTAATTTAAGATTAACCAATAGTACCGATACTATATCAATAGCAAGTGGTGGTGGTATTGCTGCAACAAGTGGTAATTTTTCTAGTGCAAGTAGTGGTGGTATTAAATTTTTGGGTACTGGTACTGTTACTGGTACTGTTGATTTTTATCCAGGTGTTTTACAAGCACCTTCTAGTGCTTTGGGGGTTACTTATAGTAGTGGTTCTACTATAAGAGGTAACTTACAATTAAACCTAAATAGTTTTGTTAATGTAACTGCACCGTCTTATGCTTCTGGTTCTACACTAATATATAACAGTGGTACTACTTATGGTAGAAGTACAGAGTGGAGTGCCACAAGTGGTGCAGGTTATCCTTTTAACGTAACATTAAGCAAC
>JAPLER010000368.1 GCA_026391115.1 Bacteroidota bacterium
AAAGAGTAAGACTATATTTAACCTCGATATTTAGATATACACAAAAACCCTCGAAGCGTAAAACACTTCGGGGGTTTTTGTTTTTAGTATGTATTGCTTAAAAGTAACAAAATGTAATGCCTCGCTTTTTAGGGTTAAAAATCCAGCAGTTGGAAAAATATTTTACAGCAGGAGAGAAGTAGAGCAATTTATTAAGGAATAATTGCTAAAATAAACAAGCCTCCCATAATTATGGAGGCTTTTTTATTATGTTTTATAAAGAGATTTTCTTACTCTGCCCAACTCATTACATAACCATTATTCTCAATGTTTAGTGCATCTACAGTAAGCATTAAAGGGTGAAATGTATCGACCATAACAGCCAATTCTTGTGTTTCCTTTTTGCCAATACTTTTTTCTACAGCACCAGGGTGTGGTCCATGAGGAATACCAGCAGGATGCAGTGTTATCATTCCTTTAGTTACATTCTTTCTGCTCATAAAATCACCATCTACATAATATAACACTTCATCACTATCAATATTGCTATGGTTATATGGTGCAGGAATAGCTTGAGGATGATAATCGTATAAACGTGGTACAAAACTGCAAATAACAAAATTATTGGCATCAAAAGTTTGGTGTACTGGTGGTGGTTGATGCACACGACCAGTAATAGGTTCAAAGTTATGTATGCTAAATATATATGGGTAACAGCAACCATCCCAACCCACTACATCAAAAGGATGTGTACCATAATGTAAACCATATAAAACAGATTTCTTTTTTGTTTTAATTATAAAATCTCCTTTTTCGTCAAAACTTTGTAGGTTTTGTGGTGTGCGGATATCTCTCTCACAAAAAGGTGAATGTTCTAGCAATTGACCGTGTCTGCTTAAATATCTTTTAGGATAACGAATAGGACTAAAGCTTTCTACAATAAACAATCTATTGTTACTTTCGTTAAAATGTATTTGATAAATTGTACCACGAGGAATAACGATATAATCGCCATAGCTAAAAGTTAATTCGCCATATTGTGTAATTAGTTTTCCTGTGCCTTGATGTATAAAAATAACTTCATCTGCATCGGCATTTTTATAAAAATATTCAGTTAAACTTTGCTGTGGTGCTGCTAATGAAATGTGGCAATCGTTATTTACTAAAACTGCTTTTCTGCTTTCTAAATAATCTGCAACTGGCTTTACACTAAAACCTTCAAGACACCTGTGTTTCAACATTTTTTCTTCAGCCACCTTTGGTGCAACATCTATAGGCTCATCTGTACTTATAATTTGTGTTGGAGGATGAATATGATACAACAAAGAATAATCATCACTAAAACCTTCGGTAGAAAACAATTGTTCGCTGTATAAACCTCCATCAGGTTTTATAAATTGAATGTGTCGTTTACTTGGAATATTTCCTAAAGACGTATAATGTGGCATAGCAAATTTTATTTAGAATTTGCGAAGTTAATGTATCAATTCATAACACACTAAAAACAAAAAATGAAACTCAATATAAACCTCTTATCCAAGGGGTGCCATTAAACATTTCTCTAAATGGCCAAGGAATTACAGCCAAAATAAATACTAAGGCTAGTACACAAAACAATAAAACTCTATTGTGTTTTGAGTTGTGTGTGATGGTGTATTTTTTTACTAAGCTATGGGCTACAGTTATAAATATTACTGCTAGCAACATTCCTGTTATATGTTCAACAGCCCAAAAACGAAGTGCAGGTGTTTTCATTACAGTTTTGGCATCATTGTTTTTAAAGTATGCAAATCCTTTTTCGCCAAAAAAATACTGAAGTAATCCTACAACAAAATTTAAGTGTGTTACAATAAGTAATCGTAAACTCCATTTTTTATCATTAGGTGAGTATGGTTTATCTTTTTCTAAAAAATGATTGGAAATATTTCTGATTAAAAAAAGCAAAATTGCCCATCTTAGTAAACTATGCATCCAAAGTAGTGCTATCATAAAGTATGGTTTATTGTGCAAAATAAGGGTAAGCTATGAAACTAAAAAAAATAAAACTATTTGGGTATAACAAGTGTTTTGTATTGAACACTATACCCACAAAAAGCACCCAAAGCATTATTGCTAATATTTCCTAAAACTTTATTGGGTGTAGAAAATGGATTACCAATAGCTTGATAAGCAAATTCCCAAGTATTCCAAAAAGTATATGTTGCTTTATCAGTATTACAAAATTTTAAGGTTACACTATCGCCACGTTTAAAAACATTGTCTTTTATCAGGTCAATTTCTAAGTTTCTATTCACTCCTTTGTCAATATCAACGTTATAAGTTTTACCATCAATAACCTGATCATCAAATGCACTTTTAGGACCAGGCAAAAAAGGTTCACTATTGGTTTTGGTAAAGTATCTAATATAATTACCTAATCCAACAGGGTCAATAAATCTTCCAACTAAAATGGCATTGGTATCATTGTTATTAGGTTGTTTTCTCCACCACAATGAGTCACAAGTTTTAGTAAATTTAGGAATGGTGGTTTGCGAAGTATATTCTTTGCCTTCAAAAACTATTTTAAGACTGTAGGATTTATTTTGCTCTCCAACAAATGCTGTACTTAGGTTTGATGAATCAATAGAATAATAGTAAGTTTTGTAGCCAATGCCCAAATTTTGTTCATACTCTTTTAATTGATGTGTTACAGTGCCATTATTTATAGTAACAATAGCGTTGCGAGCAAAGCTGTTTAAAGCAATTTGTGGTGTAATATTAGAAAAATAATCTAATGATTTTGTTAGAATAACTTGTGGTGCTTTTCCATCTTCAATTATACCTTCTACAACTAAAGACGCTTCTTTTTGCTGTGTTACAAAGTCAATATTTTTTTCGCAGGATGTAAAAAAAATTATAACCAGAAGCAAGATAATATTTCTACAATTCATTCAATTAATCTTTTGTTAATGTGGCAAAATAATGCCAATTGTTTATTGCAATTTTAATATTATTTGAATGAGATATAATTTTCCGCAAATGGTATTTTTTAGTGGATAATACACATTAATAATCAACTTCTCCAACTAAAAATACACTTCCACAAACAAGTATCAAATCGTTTGCAGAAGCATTCTTCTTTGCATTCAACAAAGCGATATTTACTTCTTTAAAACTATTTCCTTTAAGTTGATGCTGTAATGCTAAAGCCTGCAAATCATTTTCATTCATAGCACGTTCTATTTGAGCTTTAGTAAAATAATAAGTAGCTGTTTTAGGCAGTAATTCTAATACTGTATTAACATCCTTGTCTTTTACCATCCCAATAACTATGTGTAAATGATTGTAGTTAATGTATTGCAACTGTTGTATCAGTTGTTTCATTCCATCTACATTATGTGCAACATCTAAAATGATATTTGGGCTTGCACTAATAAGTTGCCATCTTCCATATAATCCAGTAGCGGCTTTTGTTGTAGCTAAGGCTGTAGTAATCATTTCATTAGTTAATGGATAACCTAATTTGTTGAATTGAGTACAACTTTCTAAAACGGTTAGTAAATTATTTTTTTGGTAAATGCCAGACAAGTCAAGTAAATATTTTTCGCTTATAGCGTCCAATCTTTCAACCTCAACCTCTAAATGATGATTGATATATTTATGTTGAAGAATTTTGTAATTGTCTTGTGCAAAGTAAATAGGTGCTTCTTCTTTTTCGGCTTTGGTTATAAAAACGGTTTGTGTTTCTGGTAAATATTCACCAATAACAATAGGAGTTTCTTTTTTGATAATTCCAGCTTTTTCTGTAGCAATTTCTTGTAAAGTATTTCCCAGCAAATAGGTATGATCAAATCCAATATTTGTGATAATGCTTAATATTGGATTAATGATATTGGTGCTGTCCAATCTGCCTCCTATTCCAGTTTCAATAATAGCAATATCAACCTTTTCTTTTGCAAAATATTCAAAAGCCATTGCAACAGTAAGTTCAAAAAAAGAAGGTTCAATTTGTTCAATTATTGGCTTAATTCTTTCAATAAATTCAACAACAAAATCTTTGTTGCATAATTCTCCATTTACTTTTATTCTTTCTCTAAAGTCTTTCAAATGTGGGCTTGTATAAAGACCAACCTTATAACCAGCAGTTTGAAAAATGGATGCTAAAAAATGACTTGTACTTCCCTTACCATTAGTACCAGCAATATGTATTGACTTGAATGCGTTTTGAGGATTATTTATTGCATTGCAAAGCAATATAGTATTGGTTAAATCTTTTTTATAAGCAGCAGCACCAATCCTACTAAACATTGGCAATTGGCTATATAAAAAATCTAAAGTTTGTTGATATGTCATAAATAAAAAAGCTGAATGCAAAAATGCAAACAGCCTTTTAAAGTTTATTCAAATTACTAAATTATTCTCCTGGTTTTACTAAGCCTAATTTAGCTTCTAAGCTTAGTGTGGCGTGTGGTACTGCACGTAAACGAGCTTTGTCAATTAATTTGCCTGTAACCCTGCAAATACCATATGTTTTGTTTTCTATTCTTTGTATGGCTTTTTCAAGGTGGTCAATAAATGTAATTTGGCGACTAGCAAAGTTGCTCATTTGTTCACGTTCCATTGTAAGACTGCCATCTTCAACACTCATATGATGGCCATCTGCATTATCGCCCATTTCGCCTTTATGTGTAATAACGCCTTGTAAATAAGCCAATTCTTTTTTTGCAGCTTCTAATTTTTTAGAAATAAGTTCTCTGAATTCATTCAACTCCACATCACTGTAACGAACCATTGGAGCTTGGGGAACATCATCTTCTTTTCTTTTATCCATTGGTACATAACCTGGAGAATAGGCGACACTTGATTTTGCTGTAATTTTTGGAACTTTAAAGTTTTTCAAAGGTTCTTCTTTAACTTTTGGTTCAATTTTTTTAACAGGAATAACAGTAGTTGCTTTTTCTATACCTGCTGCTTTAATAGGTTTTGCAGGTTTAGGTACACGAACAATTCGTTTTGCTTTTTTAGCCCTTGGTTTTCTAACCTTTGGTTCTTTAGGTTCTTTGACAGGTTTTTCTGCCTTGGGTTGTTTTACTTCCTTTTCTTTTACTTCTATCACTTTTTCTTTCACTGGTTTTACTATTTCTTTTTCTATTTTCTTAACTTTTGTTTCTATTATTTTCTTTTCTTCTTTTTTGGGTATTGGCTTTTTAGCAATAGGTTCAACTACTACTTTTTTTGCAACAGGTTTTGGTGCTGGCTTTTTAGCAACTGGCTTAGCTACTATTTTTTTTGCAACAGGTTTTGGTGCTGGTTTTTTAGCAACTGGTTTAGCTACTACTTTTTTTGTAACAGGTTTTGGTGCTGTTTTTTTAGTAACAGGTTTAGCCACTACTTTTTTTGCAGCAGGTTTAGGTGCTGTTTTCTTAGCAACTGGTTTAGCTACTACTTTTTTGGCAGCAGGTTTTGGAGCTGTTTTTTTAGCAACAGGTTTTGCTACTACTTTTTTAGCAACAGGTTTAGAAGCTGGCTTTTTAGCAGCAGATTTTGATGCTGCTTTTTTTGGTGCAGGTTTTTTTGTAGCCATAATTGATTGTT
>JAPLER010000057.1 GCA_026391115.1 Bacteroidota bacterium
CCTGAGCTTGCATAATTTACAGTACTACCAGTTGCATTAGCTGTAAGAGACCCTGCACCAGTAATAGATCCTGTTGTTGAACCAGAATTATCTAAACTTAAAGTAAATCCATTTAAATCTAATGTGGCAAGTGATGCAATTACAAATGTTCTTGCAGATGAGTTTGAAGTATTAAAAACTAAATTATTTCCTACTACTTGATAAACGCAAGAAGTTGAACCATTACCAATGCTTAGGTCGCATTTATTGAAATTGTGTGACCCACTACCCATATTGATTGATTTTGTAGTTAAAGAAGATCCAGCAAGTGTTAATGTGTTGGAACTAGTAGATGTTGTAAGAATTGTTCCACCACCAGAACAATCAAGATTGCCACTAACAGTCATAGTAAATTTACCCCCACTAGTTCCAGAAGTTTCATTTAATTGACCATTGTTATTGATAATTATATCTCCAGCCACGTTTATTGTCATTACACCTGAACTACTTGATGGAGCAAGAATTGCAGTATTGGTTCCATTGCCAATTACTAGATTCCCTCCAATGCTTAAAGTTCCACTATTTGTACCAGTAAGTCTAAGCTGCTGCCCATTGGTATTAGTTACAGTGAAGTTTCCATTAACTGTTGTTAAACCAGCAGATAAACCAATTGCAGCTGACTGAGTACAATTCCAAGTAAAGTGATGGAAAGATTGATTAAGTGTTGCAGAGGTTGGTGTGCCACTTGTAAAACCAACTACTTCACAAGTTGAACCTGATGACCAAGTACAAGTTGGAATTCCTCCAGTATTGGAATTATGTTGATATTTACCACCACTATTTATTTGAATTGCTGCACCACTATTAATTGTAAATGGTGTACCAGTTGAACCAACAATTATTCCATCACAGCTTATATCTGTTCCTGAGCCATTATTGATAGTCATACCACTTGAAATTGTTAAGGTACCACCTAATGCAACTGTAACCTGATCAACTGTAACAGCAGCATTGCTTGTAATATTATGTCCGCTTCTGATTGTTATTGGACCATCAGTAAAGGTTGGAGCTGAACTTGCAGCACTCCAAGTACTACCATCGCTGGAAATCTCCCAAGAACTAGCACTGCTCCAGTTTCCTGTTGCTACACTTCTGTAAGATGTATTATTAGTAAGCTGATTTCCTGTTGCTGGGCTTGTGATTATATAATTTTCAGCACCACCACTTCCATTAAATTCAAATATTGCAATATGATAAGTTGTGTTAGGATTTAACCCTGTAACAGTAACACTGTTTCCACCACTACAACAACCAAAGACTACAAACTCACCAGTTGCAATTGTGCTTCCACTTCCAAAAGCAGTATTAGGAGTATAGCTTGTAGCATCTACTGGCGTTCCAGTAACAGCTGAACCTTGTTTCACAACAACCAATCTATTTGCACCATCACCATTTGTCCAATTAATTGTCATTGCAGTGGCAGCAACATTGGTAAATGATATTGCACTAGTTTGAGTTGTAGGCTCAGCAGCAATTCCATTACCACTTACTGCAACATTTTGAGTTGTAGCATTTAAACTTGCTATTGTGATACTTCCACTTGTACTACCAGTTGTAGTTGGTGTAAATCTTGCATAGATTGTAGTTGTAGAAACACTACCACTATTTCTTGTTAAAACAACAGAATTACCGAAGCCACTATTATTTGAAGTAGAAATTTCGAATCCTGACGGTGCACTTAAAGTAATGTCATCATCTAAATAATTACCAGATACTGTAAAGGTTTGATTATTTGAACTACTGCCTAAAGCTGTGTTAGAAAATGCAGACAAAGAAGATGAAGAAACAACTATACTTGGCGAATAAGGATCTCCAGTAGCTGGAGAAGTAGTATTATAATTTACTATTCCATCTACTCCATTAAATTCGTAAACTGCTACATAGTAAGTAGTACCATTAGTTAGTCCACTTATTGAAGCAGTGTTACCAGTTCCATTGTAAACAACATAGTTACCAGAACCAATTTGACTCCCATTTCCAAATACAGGATCAGCTGTGTAGCTTGACCCATCAGCTGGATTAGCATTAACTGCAGCACCTGATTTTACCAAAACAATTCTATTTGTTCCATTCCCATTGTTCCAACTTACATCGAACGAAGTGCTTTGTAAATTAGAAAAGCTTAAAGATGAAACTTGGGTTGGTTCATTAGCCAAACCACTCATCATACCAAAATTATTAAATGAGCTATAGCTTGAACCTGAATAAGTGTATGGTGCAGTTCCAGAAGATGTTGCTGATGTTGCACTAATTAAGCCAGAATTAAAAGACACCATTCTTGCATTAGTTCTATCAAAACTACCACCCTCATCACTTGCATTCCATTGCCCTTTAACTGTTGCAGTACCTGTTCCACTTACAATCCAATAATTGTTTAAAGATTGAGCTGCTGATACTTTTGGAATAGAGCCACTTATTGTGCTAAGAGAAAAACTTGAAGCTGCACTTGAAGCATTTAACACAGCAGGATTATAGATTGAGGTTGAAACACCAATTGGAAATAAAACATCACCAGTTCTTCCACCAGTTCCAATACTTGCAATGGTTAAAACTCCAGTACTGTTTGTAACAATATAGCTACTATAAGATGCCCCAAAACTTAAAGGAGATGCACTACTTGCACTTGTAGAAAATGCAGAAGTTGTGCCACTCATTGTTAGTGAATTTGTGCCAAGTACTAATTTACCACTCACTAAAGCTAATCTTCCTGCAGAAGCAATACTTGTTGACGCACCTAAAGTAACATTTGCTGAATTATTGATAGATACAATGCTAGGCTGAGAACCACTATTTGGCCACTCTGCACTTGAAGTAGTTTGACCTATTGATGTACTTAAATATTCAAGAGAAGCACTACCACTATAAGTTAAAGCAAAAGTGCTTAATGCAAATCTTCCACTATCTTGTAAAGTAAGTTTACCATTAATAGTTGTATTAACTGTAAGTGTTTTTGGTAAGCTCGTAACATTAGTATTTAATATTACATCATTATATGTTGGAATATCAACAGCACTTGCATCCAAACCACTTTTTCTTGCAAAGCTTTGTGCTGTAGTTAAATTCCCACCAGAAAATTCAACAGTACCACTTATTGAAACACTATTCATATCTATGCAAGGTGTCGTTCCACTTAAAATCATTCTACCACCTGCATTAATTGTAAAAACTCCTGCACGTGAACTTCCAGTTCTTGAAATTACCTGACTACCACTACTTGTACCTGATTGTGCTGATCGAAATGTACCTCCACTGTTTACAGTAAAATCGCCTTGACCAGGAGTTGCATTATCTGGTGCCATTCTGTTGGTTGATGCATTTAAAACCCCACGAGCAATAACAAAAGAACTTGCTTTAATGCTTGTTTGGGGTTTAGCTGTATCACTAGTAGTATTCATATTTATCTCTAAAGGAAAAGCACCAGTAGAGGCAGTGGTAATAGCTCCACTCCACTCACCAGTATTAGTGATATTTCTTGTAGTTCCTACAATACTTATTTTTCCTCCTGTACCAATAGTAAAAGGATAGATTGAATAACCTAATGTACTACTTGTACCTGGAATAGTCCCCACTGTTCCAGTGTAACATCTTAACTTACCATTAACAGATAAAGCAAAAGTACTTAATGCAATTTTGCCTAGCAAAGTTGCACTAATACCTGTTGTTCCTGTTGCAATGTGTAAATCATTACAACTTTCGTTTTGTGTTAAAGTAATAGTGTGCCCACTTTGTATGTAAACACTATTACTTGAACCAGGGGCAGAAGAAGCTGTACCCCAAGTAGAACCATTATAAGTTTGCCAAGAACCTGTTGCATTCCAGTTACCTGTAGTAACATTAGAACGATAATCTCCAGAGGCTTGGGCAAATAGTTGTGTAAAGCTTGTGCAAATTAAAAAGCAAAGAACAAACGCAATCGTTTGTTTTGTAAACAATTTTTTCATACGGCAATTTTTTGTGTTTGTAAAATTAAGTTGAGTTGTTTTAGTAGAAGTATGATTGAAAATTTATATTCACGTAATCGTTTACACCTTAATTGCAGTTACAACCAGCATTAGTAACTTCTATTAAAGCAATTGAACCAGCTGCAACGTTTACAGAATACAGTCCATTATTGGGTGAAATACTTGATGTGCTTAACGAACCAATTAACAAGCCAGTATTTTGATCTACCTTTTGCCCAGAAAGGGTTACAGCATTTGACGATATACTTGGAGATGAGTCTCCTGACAATGTATACAATGTTGCATTTGAGTTGTTATTGGGCAATGATAATATAAAAGAACCAATAGTATTATCTGTTATAGAATTCCCCCTATTGATAATTACAACTCGAAGCACGTTATTTTTATCTACCACACTCCACACTTTTATATTTGGATTACCTAAAACATTGGTTAAACTATTTGAAATAATGTGAGCTTTATTTTGAGCAGCTCTAGCAAACAATAAACACCCATAATATAATGGATTAACTAAAACTTTTTTGCCTGAAGCAACTTGCGAACTGTTAAATGTAAAGGGAGAGTAGTATGCTGTGCTTGAACCTTCAATGGCAAAGTTTACACCTGCCCCTTTTATTTTTGCCAATTCAAACATTAAATCTACAGCCCACAACGCACTGCCCATAACATCACTAGCACCTTGCAAACCACCACTTGATATAGTGTTAGTTTCTCCAAGTCTAAAACTCAAGCCATTTTGTTGAGTAGATTTTATAGAGGAAAATAAACCAGTAGTATAGTTTTTAACTTCATCATTAGAGTAAACATCACTTAAATACTTATTAAGAAAACCAGACACAGTACCACTTGATGCTGAACCCAGAGGATACGTGTGATAGGAAATAGCTGAAACATTATTGCTTTGAATATTGTTAATAATATATTGAATGCTATCTGCCCAACTAGTACTTGAACTTGGATTAGGTTTTGCAAATGAAGCTCCTGTAATACTTCCAAAATTTTTAACTTTGTTAGCAGTAAAATTAAATTCACTTACATAAGCAGGAATATCATAACCATTTAATCTTCTGTTATTACTCACATAAGCATCTGGCTCATTGCCCAATTCAAACTTTACATTCGAATTGTTAGAAAAACGAGTAGTAATATTATTGCAAAAATCTGCAACTCTAGCTGTATCAATGTAAGTCATATTAATTCCCCAAAATAAATTAGGCTTATAACTTAAACTATTTGTAAATGATTGCACATCGTTTAAATCGTTCACATCAATTGCTGTACTAAAACTTGGAGATCCACTAGGACAATAAGTACAATTAAATACAGACGCATTTGCATTAAAAACACTAGGTGCATTATTAAAATTAGTATTCTTCCAGTAGGAATTATTGGCACCATTTATTCTAATTGATGGTTGCTGAAAAGGATAAAAATTATTGAACAAGTTTTTAGTAATTGTTCTGTCATCATTTGCATTATAATTGCTACTAAAATTCATACCTATGTATGCTGGATTGAAAGAGAAGCCTACAAAAGCACTATCAATCTCTGACCATACAGCACTTGTATTTAGGGAAATAGTGGCACTTGTTTGAGCTTGTAATTGTAAGTTAAATACTAAGAAAATAGTTAATATGTATTTCATAATTTTATTGATAGTTGTTGTAATCGTAATTCACCATAATCCCCCAACTTTCATTGTATCTTAACACACTCATATCAGCATCAAAGTTGATATTTTGTATTCTGGCACCATTACTCAAATGAAACTTTTCAACTGGTCCTTGAAGCGATTCTAAATATTGTCTTACCATTGCTTCATTAGGGCGATTAAAAAAATGTTCACGCAGGAAAGGTATTGGGCTTAGGGTAAAGAATCCAGTAACACCAAGGCTTCTGCAATATTCAATTAATTCTTTAATAGCAATTTTACCAGCGCCTTTTAAAGTGGCATTAGGTAAACGGAAGATAGAATAGAAAATGCCATACTGCACATCATGTTTGCTATTATAACCATCATCAGTTAAAACTTCAGTAATGTTATGCGGCAACTTGTTCCCAACTCTTGCACAAACCATAAATTGTGGCACACCTTCGTGAACATATACAAAAATGGTTCTGTTACCACTAATACGTGGTTGTAGTTTCAAATTAGGATGAATTGGATCGTGTGCTATAAGTTGAAGCCATTCTTCTTTAAATGCCTTATCTCCATACTTTATAATCATAATGAGTTACTTGCTATTTTTATGGCTTAGGTAGTAAATGTTTTTGCACTTTTCCTAAAGCTGTTCTAGGTAGTTTATCGGTTGTAATAAACTTCTTTGGTATTTTAAACGATGCAAATGTTTCTCTACATTTTTGTTCAATAGCTGCTGCATCATAATTAGCTTTAGGA
>JAPLER010000163.1:0-5135 GCA_026391115.1 Bacteroidota bacterium
ATTAAAGAAGGCGTAAGCAAAGCTGAAGCTGATGATATTGCAGCTAAATTAAAAGATGCTGGTGCAGAAGTAGAAGTTAAATAATTTCATTTCTACAATAAAAATAGCCGTTACAACAAAATTGTAGCGGCTTTCTTGTTGAATAGATATTTATCAAAACATTATGTTATAAATAACTAATCATATCTTTTCATTAGTTAATACACAAATATGTACTAACTAGTTTTAGTTTGAACTTGAAGTTATTGATTTCTCCAATGAATAAATAGATTACCAATAGATTCTATAATTTATCTCATAAAATACCACGTTGTATAATACCACCACCCACAACATCATTATCTTCATAGAAAACAGCAGATTGACCAGGAGCAATACTTTTAACATTTTCGTAAAACTTTACTTTAACACCATTTGTATCGTTATATACATTGCTTAAAGCTCCTTTGTCTTTGTAGCGTATTTTAGTAAACATTTCTTGTCCATCGGTAATACCATCATATTTGCCCCAATTAATTTTGGTAACCATCATTTCTGTTTGCTCCAAATCTTGTTCTTCACCAAGTGTAACTGTATTTTTTTCTGGATTAATGGCTGTTACATAAGCTGGTTTGCCTAGTGCAATTTCTAAACCTTTTCTTTGACCAATAGTATAAAAAGGATAGCCTTTGTGTTTGCCTAAACGTTTACCATTTTTGTCTATAAACCAACCGCCATCTACTTGTTCTTCCAATCCATCTACACGGCGTTTTAAAAAGCCACGATAGTCATTATCTGGCACAAAACAAATTTCGTAACTCTCACTTTTCTTAGCCAATTCTGGATAGCCCATATCATAAGCCATTTGTCTTATTTCTGTTTTACGGAATTTGCCCAAAGGCATAATGGTTCTGCTCAATAACTCTTGGTCTAGTCCCCATAGGACATAGCTTTGGTCTTTGGTTTCATCAAGTCCCTTGCTTATTACATATCTATCATTGGTGTGTTGTCTTACTTCAGCATAATGACCAGTTGCAATAAAATCGCAGTTTAATGCATTGGCTCTTTTTAATAAAGCTTTCCATTTAATATGTGTGTTGCACATTACACAAGGATTGGGTGTTCTTCCTGCCAAATATTCTTCAACAAAATTTTCTATAACCATATCACCAAACTCATCTCTTATATCTAAAATATAATGAGGAAATCCGTGATGCACAGCAGCTTGACGAGCATCATTAAAGCTATCGATATTGCAACAACCTGTTTCTTTAGATGATGTATTGCCACCACTTGTGGCATAATCCCAGGTTTTCATTGTAATCCCCAAAACTTCATATCCTTCGTGATGGAGCATTAAGGCAGTAACAGTACTATCAATACCGCCACTCATTGCTACCATTACTTTTCCTTTTCTACTCATACTTGCAAAAGTAAAAGGTTTGCAGCTTACAGTTTTACGATATTAAGATATTTGTAAGCTAGGTACTTATTTATTGATGCCTTAAGTCTTTACATTTGCCTCACTTTTAGGATAAAAACCTAACACAATAATGCAACAAAAAATCTCTATTAAAATTACTCCAAGCGAAGCTGCATCTAATAGTATCATTACAGCTTACATTGCTGCACATTTGTCTATAAATGAAAATCAAGTTACTGGTTTTTACAAAATAAAAGAATCTATTGATGCACGTAGTAGGCATCAAATATGGATAAACATTACCCTTCAAGTTTTTATTGATGAGCCCTTTATTACAAGGCAGGTAGAGCAAGTTATTTTAAGAAATGTAAACCACAACAGCAAATCAGTTATTATTATTGGGGCTGGACCAGCAGGTTTATTTGCAGCATTAAAGTTATTGGAATTAGGTATCAAGCCCATTGTATTAGAACGAGGTAAAAACGTTAGAGATAGGAGAAGGGATTTAGCAAAACTAAATAAAGAAGGTATAGTAAACCCAGAAAGTAATTATTGCTTTGGAGAGGGTGGTGCAGGCACATATAGTGATGGCAAATTATATACACGCAGCAACAAGCGTGGCAATATTGATAGAATATTAAACTTATTTGTACAGTTTGGTGCCGATGAAAAAATATTGTATCAAGCTCATCCACACATTGGTACCAATAAATTACCCAACATTATAGCAGCAATGCGTGATGCTATTATTGCTTATGGTGGCGAGGTAATATTTGAGGAAAAAGTAATTGATTTTGTTGTAAAACAAAATGAGATAGAATCAGTCATTACAAGCAAAGGAAATAACTACAAAGCAACGTCAATTATACTAGCAACAGGACACAGTGCAAGAGATATTTTTAAATTGCTGCACCATAAAAATATTCTAATAGAAGCCAAGCCTTTTGCATTGGGAGTACGTATTGAGCATCCACAAAATATCATAGATGAGTGTCAGTATCATCTAAATCCTATTGCAACTAAAAATGTTGGTCGAGGTGATTATTTACCTGCAGCAAGTTATAGTTTGGTAGAACAAGTTAATCGGAGAGGGGTTTTTAGTTTTTGTATGTGTCCAGGTGGCATTATTGCAGCAGCAGCAACAGATACAAATGAATTGGTAGTAAATGGCTGGAGCCCAAGCAAAAGAAATAATCCATATGCCAATAGTGGAATGGTTGTTACAGTTGAATTAAAGAATGTTCTTACAAAAGAGATAACTGCGAATCCACTTGCGTTATTAGAGTTTCAGAAAAATGTAGAGCAAAAAGCATATACAGCAGGTGGAGGTAATTTGGTTGCACCTGCACTAAGAATGGTAGATTTTTGTGAAGGAAAAATATCAACCAATTTGCCCAACTGTTCTTATATACCTGGTGTTACAAGTGCCAATTTAAAAACAGTATTGCCGTCATTTATACATCAAGCTTTACAACAAGGGCTAAAAACTTTTGGCAAAAAAATGAAAGGCTATTATACCAATGAAGCTATTGTTGTAGCTACAGAAAGTAGAACGTCTTCTCCTGTGAGAATACCAAGAAATGCAGATAATTTGCAACATCCACAAATTACAAATTTATATCCTTGTGCCGAAGGTGCAGGTTACGCAGGAGGTATTGTAAGTGCTGCAATGGATGGAGAAAGAGTGGCTGAAATGATTGTTGCACATTTTTGATATTATATGGAGAATCGTGTGACTAATGTTACACTTAGTATCATCTCTTTGAAGTTATTTTGCAAAATATAAAATCGAAAAATGAACGAAGAAATGCAATGCTGTGTAGTTACTTGCGAGAAACCTTTAGACAAAACTTATTGGGATAATCAATACCAAAGCCAAATGACAGGTTGGGATTTAGGAGAAGTTTCTCCACCTATAAAAGCATACATTAATAGTTTAGAAAATAAAAATGCAAGTATTTTAATACCTGGCTGTGGCAATACTTACGAAACTGAATACCTTTTGCAGCAAGGTTTTTCCAACATTACAGTTATTGATATAGCACCAACATTAGTAGAAAAATTGCAAGAAAAATTTGCTAACAATAAAAATATAAAAATTATACTAGGTGATTTTTTTGAACACCATAACAAATACGATATTATTATTGAACAAACATTTTTTTGTGCTTTACCACCTACACTTCGTCAAAAATATGTGTACAAAATGCACCAACTTTTGAATGAAAATGGGCTATTAGTTGGGCTTTTATTTAATAGAAGTTTTGAAAAAAACCCACCATTTGGAGGAAGTAAAGAAGAATATGAAAAACTGTTTAAAGATGCTTTTATATTCAATCAATTTGATGTTTGTAATAACTCTGTTGCACCAAGACAAAATACAGAATTATTTATTGAGTTTAAGAAAAATAGCGAAACAATAGTTTATTTATATGGCTTTCAAGGCATTACTTGTAATGGTTGTATGAATACAGTTTCACAAAAATTTGCTGCAATACCTCATATTGTAAATGTTAGTATGAGCAGCAATTATCAGGAAGTATTAATTGTAAGTGATGCTGCAATTACTTTAAAAGATTTGCAAAATGAAATTGCTTATGATGCAAAATATATCATCACTAAAATAAATATGTAGAATAGAATATGAGTATTATAGAAATCATTAAACAACCTTGGCCTTGGTATATAGCAGGTCCATTAATAGGCTTAACAGTTCCAACACTTTTAATTATTGGCAATAAATCTTTTGGTATTAGTTCATCGCTACGTCACGTTTGTGCAGCTTGTATTCCTGCCAATATTCCATTTTTTAAATATGATTGGAAAAAAGAAATATGGAACTTGTTTTTTGTGTTCGGAATTTTTGTTGGGGGTTTTATTGCAATGCAATTATTAGCCAATAGCCCAAAACTTACAGAGGAGTTAGCAATATATGGCATTACAGATGTATCTGGTGTAATGCCAAAACAAATTTTTAATTGGGAAAATGTGCTTACCATAAGGGGATTTTTAATGATGGTTATTGGTGGCTTTATGATTGGTTTTGGAACACGCTATGCTGGTGGTTGCACAAGTGGATATTCCATTATGGGCTTATCAACTTTTCAATTACCATCATTAATTGCAACTTGCTGTTTTATGGCTGGTGGTTTTGTAATGGCAAATTATATTTTACCAATCATCTTATCATTATAAAATATTAAAATGAATAAAGAAACAAATACAGATTTTGAAGTACGTTCACTAGACGCCGTTTGTGTAAACGAAAGCCAATTGCAACACAAATGGTATCATAATATTAAGTACTTAATAGTGGGTATTGCCTTTGGTATTGTTTTTATAAAAGCAGAAATTATTAGTTGGTATAGAATACAAGAAATGTTTAGGCTACAATCTTTTCATATGTATGGTGTTATAGGTAGTGCAATTGTGGTAGGTGCAATTTCAGTTGGGTTAATCAAAAAATTTAAAATCAAAACCATTTATGGCGAGGAAATAAAGTTTCATAAAAAAGAGTTTAATAAAGGACAAATATTTGGAGGCTTATTGTTTGGCTTAGGTTGGGCAATTACAGGTGCTTGCCCAGGTCCATTATTTGCACAAATAGGCAGTGGCGTAAATGTTGTAATTGTTACTTTACTTAGTGCTATCTTGGGCACTTGGGTATATGGATTAATTAGAGAAAAATTACCACACTAATCACTAAACAGCCTTTAATACTGATTTTTGCTTA
>JAPLER010000163.1:5191-8870 GCA_026391115.1 Bacteroidota bacterium
AATATAACAACTGCAATACTTATTAAGCCCACAATATTGTAGTTGTGTAATTGTTTTGTAACAACATCCTGCACAACTATTTTTCCTGCAATTAATGAAGCAATACCAATAAATAATGAAGTTACGCTACTATTAAAACTTTGAAAACTACCTCTTTGATGTGGCGGCACCACATTGCTAATTAATGCTTGTGCAGGTATGTTTCTGCTAGTACTCAAAATAAACCATACTCCTGTAATCATTAAATCATAATAATAAGGCATTGTAGTTAAATGTGTAATTACATAAATTGGTGCCAAGCTTAATATGGCACAAATACTGAAAACTGTGTGCTTGCCATATTTATCTGCTAATTTACCAGCAATAGGAGCACTAAAAATAGTAACCAATCCACCAAAAATATAAATCAAGTTTCTTTGATTGTCTGTAAAGCCAACATTATATTGCATAAAAGGGTTCAAAAAAGGAATAACCACAAAATGACCCAACATTAAAGTGCCACTTAATGCAAATGCAATAAGGTTTTGTTTTTGAAAAACAATATCCCTTAGTGTTTGGAATATGTCAATTTTTTGTGCTTGACTATTAATGTGTGATGTAAAATTGGGCAGCCATTTAATGATACCCAATAAAATAATACAGCCCAAGCTAACTATTAAAAAGAAAGGCGTATGCCAGCCAAAATGTTTTGCCAAAAACAATCCCAAAGGCACACCCACAACCGATGCAAACGAGAATGCAGAAAATAAAAAGCCCATTGCCTTGCCTCTAGTTTCGTAGCTAAAAGTATCTGCCACAACACTCAATACCTGTGCACCCAAGATACCACCAAATAATCCTGCTATAATTCTTGCTGCCACCAAAAAATAATAAGTAGGAGCAATACCACAACAAAAAGTGCCCACTAAAAAACCCATATATGCAAATAAAATAGTTTTCTTTCTATCAAATTTATCAGCATAAAACATTGCTATTAAACCGCTGATACCTGCACTAATGCTGTATGACGCTACTATTTTACTAAATTGTTCTGGGTTAATTTTAAATGCTGGCATTAAATAATTACCTAATGGCATCATTATCATAAAATCCAGAATATGAGTAAAATTTATGCTGGTAAGAATAAAAAGCATTAGTCGTTGTTGTTTAGTCACTAGTGAAATTTGTGCAAATATGTAGTAGATGTATAGTTATATTAGACATAATTAGTTTAAAAGGTTATTATATTTTCTACTTTAATAATAAAACTACATTTTAATTTGCTTAATGCAAATAAGAAGAGCCACAATAGAAGATGCAACTGCATTAAGTAAATTGGCAAGTAAAACTTTTTTCGACACATTTACAGGCACTTGTACAGATGCTGATATGGACAGTTTTTTACAAGAATATTACAACATAAATCAAGTAATAAAAGAATTAAGCGATAGTAAAGATTACTATTATTTATACGATGTTGATGCAAAAGCTGTGGGTTATATTCGAGTCAAAGAAGATTACTCAGGCTTTGATGAATTAAAGAACTTTAAATCATTGGAACTTAAAAGACTTTATGTACTTAAAGAATTTCACGGACTTGGAGTAGCACAGCAATTGATGGATTTTGCATTTGATTTTGCCAACAAAAACAAATACACTGTAATGTGGCTTGGCGTTTGGGAATACAATGAAAGAGCAAAACGCTTTTATGCGAAAAATGGATTTATAGATACATGCTATTCTCATCCATTTCCAATTGGAAATACACCACAAACAGATTTATGGTACTGGAAAAAGTTATGATTAGTGTTAAATAGTTTTCTTTAGAAGAACACATCTTCTATAAAAAAAATTTCCTCAATAATTTCTTTATTCATAGTAATTGCAACCACATCAAACTGAATTAAAGTCCACTGCTCATTTTGCAATAAATACATTTCTGCACCTTTTTTTAAAGCATTCATTTTGCTTTCATTAATACTTTCCTCTGGGTTGCCAAATTTTTTATTGGTTCTTGTTTTAACTTCAACAAAATGTAGCTTTTTATTTCTGCTACAAATAATATCAATTTCCCAATGCTTGTATCGCCAGTTTCTTTCAATAATAGTATAACCATTTTGCAATAAATATTCAGTTGCAACGTTTTCTCCTTTGTTCCCAACATCTAAATTTCTAATCATTTTTATAATCTATGGAAACAAATATCAATAAAAAAATCTTTAAACTAAAAGGGAAAGTGCAACATTATGCTTGGGGTGGCAAAACATATATTCCCAATCTAATTCATTTTAATAATACCGAAAACAAACCTTGTGCAGAGTATTGGATGGGTGCTCATCCAAGTGCAAGTTCTACCTTGGTTATTGATGGCAACGATGTTTTGTTAACAGAAATTATTGCAGCAAATCCTTCATTGGTATTAACAGAGAGTATTGTAAATAAGTTTGGTGAATTACCATATCTATACAAAATATTAGATGTAAATGAAATGCTGTCTATTCAAGTACATCCATCAAAAGAAGAAGCTGCAAAGGGTTTTGAAAGAGAAGAAGCAGCAGGTATTGCAATTAATGCATTTAACAGAAACTATAAAGATAAAAACCATAAACCCGAGGTTATGATTGCACTTGGTGAGTTTTGGTTGCTTCATGGTTTTATGCAATTAGATGCAATTGAAAAGCGATTACAAGAAATAATAGAGTTTAATGTCTTTTTGCCATTATTTAGAAAGGAAGGTTTAAAATCGTTGTATAAAATGATAATGGAATTAAGCCAAGAAGAAGTTGATGCAGTATTAGCTAGTTTAATTAAAACTGAAATGAGAAGGAGAGAAGTTGGTGAGTTAAATAAATCAATGCCAGGCTGGTGGGCAACAAAATTATTTAAGCCAAATGATGAGATTAAAAATATTGACAGAGGTGTTTTTTCAATTTACTTATTTAACATCGTTGGATTGCAAAAAGGAGAAGGTATTTTTCAGGCAGCAGGCGTTCCACATGCATATTTGGAAGGGCAAAATGTAGAACTAATGGCTAATAGCGACAATGTATTGCGTGGTGGTTTAACACCAAAGCATATTGATGTGCCAGAATTAATGAAACATACCTTATTTGAACCAGTTATTCCGAATGTATTAAAAGGTGATTTAGCTGAAAGTGGAGAGAGAAAATATCATTGCCCTGTACCTGATTTTAGTATTAGTAAAGTAGAATTACTAGAAAATCAAACTTACAATAACCACTCCCTAACACCAGAAATATTACTTATTGTATCAGGAGAATGTGCTATAACAAGTAATGATACTAGTATGAGTGCAAAAAGTGGAGAAACTTTCTTCATTTACCCAAATGAAAAATATAAAATTACTACTACTTCTAATTGCGATTTATACAAAGCTTACGTTGATTAATTCACTTGTGGATTTTTTTCAAATTTGTTAAAGTTTTCACAAAAAACTGTGATACTGTAAATGCAATAGTATTAATCTTACTTTTGTTATATGCAAACAGTTAAGATTAATATTATTAATCAATCTACACATCCATTACCAAGCTATGCTACTTTAGGTTCCTCAGGTATGGATATAAGAGCATTTATAGAAAATGATATTGAGTTAAAACCACTAGAACGAGTTTTAATACCTACAGGTTTATATATAGAAATTCCATTAGGATATGAAGCTCAAATAAGACCCAGAAGT
>JAPLER010000030.1:0-10369 GCA_026391115.1 Bacteroidota bacterium
CTAAGAATTACACTTGGTGTAATGGTGTTGTAATATCCTTGTCCAATATATGTTTTGAAAACTTTATTCTTAGCTGCAACTTTCTTTAACTCATTCAAATATTCAAACTCGCTAATAGCAGCAGGAATGTTTAAATTATGGTTTAAACGAATGGCTTCAGGAACAGTTTTATTAACTAATTCTTCAATACTTGTAACACCAATGGTGTCTAACATTTTTTGGGTATCGACTGCATTTGGACCAATGTGTCGTCCTTGAAATTCGTGAGATTGTTGTTGAAAAAGATTCATATAAAATTATGAATTGTAAATTATTAATTATTAATACTTGTCTAACTAGGAACAGATTTCTATTTAAAACTTATCAATTCCACATCAAATATTAATGTAGAATTTGGGCCTATTACAGATAAGCTAAATGTGGTGGAATGAAGAAACGAAATTTACTACCAGTTGGCATAAACTGTAACCCCTCTGTCCAGCCACTAATTACTGCACTTAAAGGAAAACTTGCAGGTACACCACGTTGCACACTACTATCAAAAACACTACCATCAATTGTAGTACCATGGTAATGGCAGGTAACAGTGTTACGAGCAGTTGGTTTTTCGCCAGTACCCATAGTTAAAACTTGGTATTGCAAACCTGTTGCTGTTTCAACAACACCTTCATTATTTTTATTGGCTGCTAAGTATTCTTGTCCTGCAACAAGGTTTGCAGAAGCTTTTTCATTTTTAAGCTGTGTTAATCTTTCAAAGGCACTCATTGTAAAAATTTTTGCAAATGTAAGAGGTTAAATCATTTGCCATTTGTTGATTTGAGATTTATACTTATTTTATCTTTTCTCATTTATCTAATCAACTACATTTACCCCCACAAACTTGATTTATGCGAAAGTTTATTAAACGATTTCTAATAATACTTAACGTTTTATTAGTAATTGCTTTTTTAATAGGTTGTTTATTGCCATGGCTTTCTCCAGAGTATTTTTGGTTATTCGGGTTTATTGGATTTAGCTTTTTGTACATAACGCTTGCTTTGATAGTCACTATTTTATTTTGGTTGTTTGTAAAACCTAAATTTTCATTATGTCTATTGGTAATACTATGTTGTGGCTATAAGCAAATTAACACACTTTTTGCATTTAATACCAATACAGTTTTTAATAAAAACAAACCCAATAATAGCTTAAGATTAATTACCTGGAATGTTGGTAATTTATCTGGCAAAACACAAGAGAAGAACGCCAAACAACATCGTCAAAATGAAATATCTGAAGCAATAATTTCTCAAAATGCTGATGTAATTTGCCTACAAGAATTTGCTGAAATTAGAGACGCTCTTCCAAAAACTTATACTGATTTAATCAAAAAATATAAATACGTTTATTTTCCTTGGTGGATAGTAGGGCCTTACAGACACAAAAGTGGCAATGTCATTTTTTCGAAATATCCTATTGTATTTAGTGATAGTGCTGCATTTAATAATGGCAATATTATTGTTAGAGCTGATATTGTAAATGACAAAAGTGATACGATTTCATTTTTTACAAGCCATCTCGATTCATATAAATTTAACAAGAATGAATTTGAAGAAATAGATGGCGAAAAACCTAATGAAGAGAAAATTCAAGAAAACTGGAAACAGATTATTAAAAAAGTAAGGAAAACTTTACAAACGCATAACGAAGAAGCTGATGTTGTAATTAATTTTATGCAACAATCTAAACATTCAAAGGTATTTTGTGCAGACTTGAATGAAGTACCTAATAACTATATTTACTGGAAACTTAGAGGTAACAAAAAAGATGCTTTTCTAGAAAAAGGATTAGGCTTAGGTAAAACATACAACTCACTATCTACAGTAAATAGAATTGATTATATAATGCCTGAAAATAATTTTACAGTACATCAATTTAAAATTAATGATAATGGATTGAGTGATCATGCAATGCTTGTTGCAGATATTGAATTAAAATAATTATTACAGCAATATAACTACAAACTCTGTTCTTCTATTTTTTATTCTTCCTTCCTCTGTACTGTTATCTGCAATTGGTTTTGTTGCACCCAAGCCTTTATAACTAAGTCTTGTACTTGAAATGCCTTTGCTTAACAAATAATCAACTACAGCTTTAGCTCTATTTGTAGATAATTTTAAGTTGTCTTCTGGCTGGCCAATATTGTCTGTATGACCTAATAATTCCAATTTTATGGTAATATTTTCAGTTAAGATTTGATACAATTTATCTAACTCCACTTTGCTAATAGGCAGTAATGTGAAAGCATTTTTTTCGAACTGAACATTATTAAAAGTCTTTGGTGTATTTAATTCTATGGGTTCAAGAGCTATATTTTTTTCGTAAATACTATCTGGTTTTTCTTTGCTCAACTCATATACATCACTATAATAAAAATAACCTTTTCTATTTACTACAAACGTGTAGTCTTTTCCTGTTGGCAAAGGAATCCAATATTTACCCAATTCATCAGCAGTGATTTTCATTAATACTTTGTTAGTTATATTATCTATCAACTCTACACTACAAGGTATTCCTTTGGTTGTTTTTTTATCTGTAACAGTTCCTTTTACATACAAAGTTTTATAAGGTTTTATGTCATCTCTTAATTCAAATTGGTAAATGTCCAAACCACCTTTTCCTTCTGCCCTATCACTTGCATAATATGCAGTTGAGCCATTGCTATTAATGCAAATACTGCATTCATCTTCTATTGTATTAATAGGAAATCCTAAGTTTTCTGGTTGACTCCATTCATCTAATCCTATTTTCCTACTGATGTATAAATCTGTGTTTCCATATCCTGGCAATCCATCACTTGTGTAATATAATGTTTGGTTATCTGCATGTATGTATGGATACAAATCATTGCCTTTTGTATTAATGGTAGCACCTAAATTTACTGCTGGGCCCCATTTTCCATTGGTCATTTTTGTGCTCATATATAAATCTCTTCCTCCAAATCCACCTGTTCTATCACTACTAAAATATAAAGTTCGACTATCTGGGCTAATGCTTGGAGCACTTTCCCAATAAGCACTGTTAATATTGGGACCTAAATTTTCTGGCTCACTCCATCCATCTGGTGTTTGATACGAAATATATAAATCATAACTTCCATATCCTCTTTCCTGAAAATCTCCTGCAAATATTAAATACTCGCCATCGTTACTTACTGTTGCTGCTCCTTTTAATGCTTGTTGATTAATACTTCCTTCTACAACTTCTGCTTGCCTAAAAACACCATTTACAACATTTGATTTTACAAACTCTTCTCCGTGATTTGTCATTCTGGTAAACACCAATAAACTATCACTAATGCTAAGTGTTGGGTAATATTCTGAACGAAAGGTATTAACACTATCGCCTAAGTTAATAGGATGAAAAACATAGTTTTGATTGGGATGTTTTTTTTGATAATCTATTGCAAATTCATAATTTTTTTTTCTATAATTACCTGCACCAATACTTCTTGCATTTAAATCTGCTATTGATAAAAAAACACTTACAGCTTTTAAAGCATCTTCAAATTTACCAAGCCCAGCAAGGTTTATAGAGTATGGCAATTGATACATTTTGGTGTATAAACTATCTTTTCCAATAGCTTGTTCGTAATATTTTATGGCATTATTGTATTCTTTTTTTTCGCCATATACTCCTGCCAAACTTAAATATGCATCTACATAATTTTCATCTGTTTTAATAGTTTTTATCAATGTGTTTATTGCTTCATTAAAATCTCCATCGTTAATTAAATTAATTGCACTTGCATATAATTTAACAGCTTTATTATTGATGTTACTCGGTTGATAGTTTTGAGCAATCAACGAATAATTGATGAACAAAAAAGCCACTATGAACAGATATTTTTTTTGGTAACCCATTGTACAAATTTATTGAACTAAGTTGCAACAAAGATGTTAAATGAAATGTTAAAAAAAATACAAAGTATTTTTGCATAAATATTTAAACGATGCTTTTGTTAAAACCTAATTGCGAAAACTGTAATAAAAGTTTACCTCACTATTCGAAAGAAGCCATGATTTGTTCTTTTGAATGCACTTTTTGTAAAGATTGTGTTGATAATGTATTGCACAACATTTGCCCAAATTGTGGTGGCAATTTAGAGAAACGACCTATTAGACCAGATGCAGTAATTGAAAAATATCCACCACAAAAACCAGTTTAATTTTTACTAAAAGAAGTATTTCTGTAAAAAGCAGTACTGTCAATAAGCATTGTTTGTTTATTTGCTTAAAATATTAGAAATGAATTTAGTTGATATATATAAAAAGGCTTCAAACTTTGAGTTTCTATCGGTTGAAGAAGGGATGTTTTTATTTAATAATGCACCACTTACAGAATTGATGTATGTGGCAGATGAATTGCGTAAAATACAAGTTCCTCACGGAAAAGTAACTTGGCAAATTGATAGAAATGTAAACACCACAAATGTGTGTATTGCTAATTGTAAATTCTGCAATTTCTTTCGTATTCCAGGACATGCAGAAGCATATATTACAGATATGCCAACTTACAGAAAAAAGATTGAAGAAACCATTGCTTGGGGTGGAGATCAATTATTATTACAAGGTGGGCATCATCCAGAACTTGGCTTGCAGTATTATGTAGATATATTTAAACAAATTAAAGCAGAGTATCCTAGTATTAAACTGCACACGCTTGGGCCACCAGAAATTGCACACATTACTAAACTTGAAAAATCAACTCATATTGAAGTACTAAAAGCTTTGAAGGAAGCAGGAATGGACAGCTTGCCTGGAGCTGGAGCAGAAATACTAATTGATAGAGTGAGAAGGCTTATCAGCAAAGGGAAATGTGGTGCAGATGAGTGGTTAGAAATTATGCATCAATGCCACAACTTAAACATTACAACAAGTGCTACTATGATGTTTGGCCATGTTGAAACATTGGAAGAACGCTTTATTCACTTGGTTAAAATAAGAGAAGTACAAGCTAAGAAACCTACAGATGCCAAAGGTTTTCTTGCTTTTATTCCATGGACTTTTCAAGATGTTGATACCTTACTTACTCGTATAAGAGGTGTACAAAATTTAACTACACCAGATGAGTATATCAGAATGATTGCCATTAGCAGAATTATGTTGCCCAACATTAAAAATATTCAAGCGAGCTGGCTAACAGTTGGTAAAGAAACTGCACAAATTTGTTTGCATAGTGGTGCCAATGATTTTGGTAGTATTATGCTAGAAGAGAATGTTGTGAGTGCTGCCGGAGCTCCTCATCGATTTACTTATAAAAGCATCCAAGAAGCTATTAAGCAAGCAGGATTTGAACCACAGCTTCGTAATCAACAATATGAATGGAGGGAATTGCCTGTGAATATTCAAGAACAGGTTGTTGATTATTAGAACAAAAAAATGGTTGCAGCTTTTTCAGCTACAACCACCCACGTTAGAAATCCAAAATTTTGATATTGTTATTTTAATTTTTGCATATATACTTTCTTGCTTTGATACCTTATATCATCTGCTTCTATAGATAGTATATACATATCGCTTGCAAAGAATTGATTGATATTTACCTCAACTGTATTCGTTCCTTTTTTAGCATTTATAAATTGAGTGTAAATAATTCTACCCGTACTTGCATCTGTTAATTTTAAAGCAACTGGTTTATCAGTATCTGCATTAAATACTACTTTAAATTTACCATTGTTTGGATTTGGATATACTCCAATATCATTACTAGTAACGGTTTGAGCATTTGCTGCATCTATTGTAGTAAATCTTATGTTGGACAAACTACCACCAATATTTGCATTGGTATTTTTACCGTTTTGCCATGTAAAACTTATAGCAGTAATATCGTTAGCTGTTATTTTATTTGCAGTAGTTTTTGATACAAATTGAGATAGTGAAACTGTATATTCATTTTCAACTGTATTTACTGGCAATGTATAAGTATATTGATTATTCCAATCTAGAACCCCCTTCTTAATCAATGTAATTTTTACACTAGCTCCTGCAATTGATGTAGCATTAAATTTAATTGCTTTGTATTGACTAAAATCTCTTTCTATACCACCACCCTTAACAAGTTTATACGCACTAACATAGTTTTTGGTAGATGCCTCTACTCGCACTTTTCTAAACAACGGATATTCGTTTTCTTTTATTGATACAATATTATTTGAAATGATAAATTTATTTAGAGTTGTATTAGATTTATCGTAATCTGCACTCCAACCACCGTCTGTCATATAAACCATATCTACATTAGTTCCTAGGTTCATATAAACATTATCTTCATATACATCGCTAACATTTAACTTAATAACTGATGTTGTATTTGCAGCTACATTAAATGGTATAGATTTTTTTGCAGTTGAACTATTTTCATTAGCTTTTTCAACAATTTCAAATATTCCAGATGTGTTATTTGTTGGATTTGTTACGGTTATCTCAAGAATATTTTTCTCTCTTCGTACAGATTTAATATAAGCCACAGGAGCATCTATTACATTATTATGATGAGCAACAACTGGAAGATATGTTTTAAGCTTAGTAATCATTTGCTCTGCCAAAGTTTTACTCATATTATAAGATACCGACCATACTTGAAAATTAAACATTGTATCTTGATGAATATAATTGTCGGTTAACCAATTGCTTTGTACACTTAATTTTCCATCATTTTTATTTAATCCAATACTAAAGTTGATGCAATACTCTACTACACCATCTCTTTGTTGCAGCTTGCTAGAAATCATATTTATTCCTGCAACTTTAGCAATTTTAACTTCAAGTAATTTGGCATCCTTCAATCTATCACAAATAGGTTTAGTATGTCCATATACATCGCCTATAGTTTGTGTACCCAATACAACTGCTTTACAATTACTATTGTTGGTATAATCAACAGAAAGAATATCAATTGCATTTGTAAAAGCTATTAAATCTGTTGGTGTACTTACATAAGAATTTGTGGTATTATTAGTAGTTTGAGGAATAATATCTGCTAAAACAATTTTATTATTACCATTAATAATGGTTCCGCTATTACTAATATAATTTTTAGTTTGTGTGTAGTCAAAATCTGTTGATTTACTATTGATAGCATTACCATATAACCTAATAGCAATGACATCTCCCAATGGTTTTGTTTCCAATCCACCACCACCACCACCTGTTACAATTTGGCTGCAAGCTGTATCAATTTTAACATATACTTTTTCAGATTGCAAACTCCAACAACCACTACCATTTTGTGCTGCTAAACTATAGGTACCTGCTGTTGTAGGATACAAGCAAGATGCTGTACCTTGTGGTGCAGCTACAGCCACACTATCTTTATACCATTGGTAATTGCTATAACCCCAAACTGCTGGACAAAGTTTGTCTTGATTTGCTGGGCAAATTACTGCCGTATCATTTGGTGTAATACTTGGCGTTGCAGCATAGTTAATTACTACTGCAATGCTATTAGAACTAATGTTACAAGCACCTCCACCTGTTATTATATGCATTGAATATGTACCACTTACAGTTGGAATAAATGATTGAGATGTAGCACCTGCAACAGGTGTGGTATCTTTATACCATTGATAATTTACAGCAGCTGTGCTAGTTAATGTTAAACCAGTACCCAAGCAAGCAGTAGTTGCACCACTTGCAGTTACATTAGTTGCAATTGCATTTGAGCAAAGTGTTAAACCAAAGTTTGCATTACTAATATTGTTGCCATTTACTACAATTGGCAATTTTCCATTTGGTGTACCATCATTACCAATACCTGAACCTAAATTCTCTCCTGTATTAATCCAGCTTACTGGTAATATTATCGCAGGAGCTGCATTACCTTGTGTGCCTTGTATTGTAGTTACTTGCACAGTATAATTACCATCTCCAATGTTACTAAACGAATATGTTCCATCGTTGGCAATAACTGAACTAGCTACTACTAAATTATTATTATCAACAAGGTTTACAAACAAACTACCACCAATATTTGTACCTGTACCATAAACAATATTATCTGTTAATCCATTAGCATCATCAAACACATTTCCTGTAAGAGTTACAGGTGTATTGATGGATGCACTTAACATAAATTCATCGCCAGCTGTAATAGCTGTATGCCCCCAAGCAGTTCCATTTCCATCACCCCTTACAAAAACCTTGAAAGTAAGTGATGTGATATTACTACCTTGTATCTTAACACTACCACAAGCAGCACCATTACTACAATCAAAACTTGGTATTAAAGCTGTATTTAGTATTTTATTATTGGTAACATTTAAATCTGTTGAGCCAGATAATTTGCTAAGAACAATTCCACTTGTTTGTAACTCAAGTTCAGTTGAAAATCCTTGTCTATCTAAAGTACCGAACAATACATTGCTACCTAAACCAACTATATGCAACACAGGGTTGCTTACAGGTTGACTGAATGTTATAGTTATATCACCAAAATAATATCTCCCATTTGTTACTGCACTACTAGCATATAAACCTTCAACGCTATTATAAAAATAAAATCCATAGTTATCAGTTGTATTTATTCCTGTTGATGTTGGACCATTTGAATTTGATGTATATTGATTATTTACAGGATTATCTACCGTATTTAAACTATTATAAACAGGCATTTGTGTTGCTACCGTGCCATAGCTATTTACTCTTCCTCCAAAATTAATTGCCTTTCCTGTATTTATTGTTGTGGTTGATATGCTGTTGTATTGTTGATTAGATATAGATGCTGTAACCGTTATTGTTGGGTTGAATGCAACAAACGACGAGCCACTTGTGTTTTGCAACAAGTTTGCTGTTTGACTTGCAGTGGTTAATCCATTTGGGGCAGATGGATAACTTCCATTAACAAGTTCTAATTGTGTTTGAGATACAGCCTGGTTAATAAATAATATTAACATCACCCCAAAAGAACACAAGTGTCTTTTGAAGCTTGCCCAAGGCTTTCTTTTTTTCAACAAATTGGTTAACAACATTCCTTTGAGTTAATAATTAATATATTATTTTATCAAAGAATACAGGATTTATTCTAAGGGTTTTATACACGGTCCAGATTTTAACAATACAATAACTGCTGTTTTGCACTTGGTTATCGTTCACTTAAAGCATTATATTAAAACAAGCCTTAAGTATTTTTTGGTGGTTAAAGTACCAACATCCCAAGAAGATGTTGGCACTCAACCGAAATTTTCATATTCTTAAAGCTACATTTCAGATAGCTAGTTTATTTTACCAAATCCTGACACTTTGTCCTCTTTTACTCATTTTATAAGCCTGAAAGCTTATTTTTCCTATCGGAATGTCCATCTAGTGACTCGGAATGGGCATCTAAACAATCCTGATGACCAACAAAAAACTCCCCCTTAGCTTCCCAATTCTCCTTTTGTGTATCTAAGAACTCTTTATCTGCATATTAATGTTCCATTTACGTAATTCACCACTCTTTTTCATTATTCTGGTTCATATACTTTAGAAAACACTGTAAAGGTTTAAAACCTTTACAGTGTTTAGAATTTTGTTATCCGTTTGCCTTAGGATTAATTGTTATAATATATGTTACAGTTGTTACACAACCACTACCATTTGTTACAGTGTAGCTTATTGTTACAGTTCCTGTTGAAACACCAGTTACAACTCCACTTGCTGAAACAGTTGCTATTGCAGTATTTGAAGAAGTCCAAACGCCACCAGACGTTGTTGAGCTAAGTGTTATTACATCAGTTACTGCATTTATTGTATTACCAGTTATTGGTGCTACAATTGGTAAAGCATTTACTGTTACTGTTGTAGCAACTGAATCTGTACAACCATTGCCATTTGTTACAGTATATCTAATGATGCTTGTTCCCGCACTGATACCACTTACTAATCCTGTACTATTAATAGTTGCAACACTTGTGTTTGTTGATGTCCAAACACCACTTGCAGTTGCATCAGCTAGTTGTGTTGTTGAGCTTGCACACACACTCGTTGTGCCTGTTATTGGTGCTATTACTGGAAGTGCATTTACTGTTACTGTTGTAGCAACTGAATCTGTACAACCATTTCCATTCGTTACTGTATATCTGATGATGCTTGTTCCTGCTGTAACACCTGTTACCACTCCACTTGCATTGATTGTTGCAACGCCTGTGCTTACTGATTTCCAAGTACCACCTGCTGTTGCATCTGCTAATGGCGTTGTTTGACCCACACACACTATTGTTGTTCCTGTGATAGCTGCAATTACTGGTAAAGCATTTACTGTTACTGTTGTAGCAACTGAATCTGTACAACCATTACCATTTGTTACTGTGTAACGTATGATTGATGTTCCTGCTGTAACGCCTGTTACCACG
>JAPLER010000030.1:10450-23919 GCA_026391115.1 Bacteroidota bacterium
GCTGCTATTACTGGTAAAGCATTTACTGTTACTGTTGTAGCAACTGAATCTGTACAACCATTACCATTTGTTACTGTGTAACGTATGATTGATGTTCCTGCTGTAACGCCTGTTACCACGCCACTTGCATTGATTGTTGCAACCCCTGTACTTACTGATTTCCAAGTACCACCTGCTGTTGCATCAGCTAATGGTGTTGTTTGACCCACACACACTGTTGTTGTACCTGTGATAGCTGCTATTACTGGTAAAGCATTTACTGTTACTGTTGTAGCAACTGAATCTGTACAACCATTACCATTGGTTACTGTATATCTGATGATGCTTGTTCCTGCTGTAACTCCTGTTACAACTCCACTTGCATTGATTGTTGCAACACCTGTGCTTACTGATTTCCAAGTACCTCCTGCTGTTGCATCTGCTAATGGTGTTGTTTGACCTCTACACACTGTTGTTGTACCTGTGATAGCTGCTATTACTGGTAATGGATTTACAGTAACAGTTATTACTTGGTATGGTCGACAAGTTGCTCCAGGATCTGGATTATCTATAGCATAAACATAATAGATAATTGGAGAAGTAGTTGCATTAGGGAAATCAGCACTACTCCAGGTATATGTTGCAGTGAATGGAGCGGATCCACCAGTTGGTGTAACTGTTGTCAACACTGTTCCATTATTATAAATATTATTTAACTCTATTGCTGTAGGACTGCCTGTAGTTGCAATTTGATTTGAAGCAAATCTTACAAATCTAATTGTGTTAGTTACATTAGAACTTGTGTTAACTGTTATATTGCTTCCACTTTGACCAATACATATTGTTTGTGCTGCACTTGGGTTAGTAATAGTTGGGCAACTATATATACCAAAGTTTACATTAGTAACGTCTGTTGTTGCACCTGTTACAGCAATAATGCCATTAATTGTTCCATCACTTCCAGCACCACTTCCTATAAATTCACCAGTATTAACATATCCCGCAGGCAAACTTGCACTAGGTGCATTTGAACCTTGTGTTCCTAATGTAGTGCTTAACACAACTGTATATGCTCCTGCACTTATTGAACTAAACGAATAGGTACCACCTGCACCAACAGCTACAGAAGCAACAACTTTATTAGAAGCATCTACCAAGTTAGTATATAGAGCACCGCCAACATTGGTTCCTGTACCATTTACTATTCCATCTGTCAATCCATTTACATCGTTGTAAATATTTCCACTCACTGTTACTGGCTTGTTCATACTAACTCCAATAACAAATACATCACCAGCATTGATGTCTGCATTTGCCCAAGCTGTTCCTTTACCATCACCCCTTAAGTAAACTTTAAAAGTTATACTCGTAATATTTGTTCCTGCTATTTTAACTGAACCACTGGCAGCTCCACTACCACTAATAGGACCAAGTGTTGTAGCACTGTTTAATATTTTATTAGATGTAACATTAAATTCTGCTGTACCAGAAAGTTCAACAGCTGTTAAACCACTATTCTGTAATTCTAATTCTGAAGAAAAACCTTGAATGTTTGTACCACCAAAATTTACATTACCCCCTAAACCAGAAATTTGCAACACAGGGTCGCTTACAGGTCTATTAAAAGTTAATGTTAAATCACCATAATAATATCTTCCATTTAAGGATTTACTTGAGTTGTATAAAGGATAAACACTATTGTAAAAACTAAAACCACTATTTGTGGTTACATCAATTCCTGTTCCTGCTGTACCATTTGGGTTAGAAGTAAAATTGGTATTTGCTGGAGATGAAATTGAGTTCATTAGGTTAAAAACCGGGAGAGAAACGGCTGTATTACCCAAACTATTGGTAGAAGCTCCATATACCATACCTGTTCCAGTGCTTACAAGACCAACAGGCACTGCAAACTGCTGGTTAGCGAAAGATGCAGTAACAGTAATTGTTGGCGAGTAAGCAACAAAGGTTGTGCCTGTTGTGTTTTCTAATTTTGTAGCAATTTGATTGGCAGTTGTTGCACCATTGGCTGGCGAACTCATACTTCCACTTGAAAGCTCTAACTGAGTTTGAGCACTTAGTTTGGAAAAATTACCTAAGAATAAAAGGGTCGATAGAATTGTAACTTTAAATAAGTTCATTTTTGATTCTTTTCACTGTTTATAAACAGTAGTGTTTAAAATTTTTTTTGATTTCTCTAAGGGTATGTGGATTAATTTAAACTACTAACAATCAATAACGAATTTTTTATATAAAAATTTTGTAACAGAATTTTTATATACGCTATTTAATAAACAGAATTAAAAGATTTACTTTCTTATCAGATATTATAATTAGTAATTTTATTATGCATAGTTAGTTACTTTTAAAATTTCTTCTCCAAATACTGCGTAAGGGTTTACCCTTATTATAAAATAATGATTATGGATTTGCAGAAGGATTTACCGTTACTATTTTTGTGATATTACTTGAACAAGAATTTGAATTGGTAACAGTATAAGTTATTGTCGAGTTTCCAACTGCTACTCCACTTACAACTCCACTACTATTAATGGTTGCTATACCTGAAGTTCCTGAACTCCAAACACCGCCAGTAATTGCGTTACTCAAGGTTGTTGTACTTCCTAAATAAGTTGTAGTTGTGCCTGTTATAGCTGCTAAAGTTGGTAGAGCATTTACACTGACCTTCATAGTATCTGTGCATCCAGCAGAAAAAACAAAGTAGAAAGTGCCTGAAGCATTTGTTGTGAAACTTGCCGTAGCTGAACCATCTTTGGTATTTCCTAAAGTTGCACCAGTGGGATTGAGAGAATATGCTGTCCAAGATGTCCCTTTTGTTGGGCTTCCAGTAAGTGTAACAGCATTACCTGCACAAATGGTTTGATCTGCACCTGCAACTGTCGCTGGAGAAACCGTTATCGTTCCTGTTGCCTTGTCCGTACCGCAAGCACTTGTTGGGGTAATGGTATAGTTAAAAGTTCCTGTCGCTGATGGTGTTCCACTAATCGTAATCACATTTCCAGAGTACGAAGCTGATACCCCGGCAGGCAAATCAGTTGAAGAAGCAATTCCTGTGACCTGGGTAGTGGCATGTGTAATGGAGATCATAGCTGTGTTTGTGCAAAGTGTAGGTGACGATGATGCTGCACCCACCGTTCTATTTGTACAACTCGTACATGCTCCAATATCTTGAAAATCCCAATGTCCTGGGCCAGCATTAGAACAATAGCCTTTGTGGGTATAAAGTCTCCCGTTGTAACTAACTGTTTGGTAATACTGAACGCCACCCGCACAATTATAACCAGCTGGACCTATCCACATTCCAGGTGTCCATGTAGTATAACTACTGCATGCTTGTGCTTGCATTTCATTACTCATAAAAATGCTTGATAACAATAGTATTGCAGGCAGCAGCCAATTAAAAGATAATTTTAGACTTTTATTAGCATCTAATCTAATATGCTTTATTTCTAAAATTATTGCTTTTTTCATTTTTTTTATACTTATTTTAATGCTTTAAAAACAGCAACGACTTTATTGGTTGTTACATAGCTTGTAGTGTATGCTGTAGAGCCATCACCATTATTAATTGTTAGATAATCACCTGCAGTTGTTAGGGTATAATTTGTGGTATTACCAGTGCTTGGTACAAAAACAGAAACCGATGTACCAGCCTGTGTTGCAACAATGGTAGAGCGTTCATAACCAGTATTTCCATTACTACGAACGATAACATAAGTTGTTCCTAAATATGATATAGGCATTACCTGACTTTCTACACCATCTCCACAGCTAGAACTGTTATCACAACGCATTCCAGCATTTACAACAATATTATTATTAGCTGTAACCAAACTACCTAAAGTCGCTTGAAACAAATAACTCTGACCCGCATTTAAGGTAGTAAGTAGTGTTCCATTAACAGAAATAGTGGTGCTATTGGTAATAGCCATTACAGTATATAATGCTTTTCCATTCTCACCAGCGTAACAACCACTACCAGTAACATCTGCATAATAGCCCAATCTAAAAGAAGTGCCTAAGCCTTGATCTCCTAAACTTGTAAATGCTGAATTACCTTTTTGCACACAAGCATTCAAATCACCTGCTCCACTTCCAGCAATTGTATAATTATCTGAAGCTATGTTTCTAACTTGAACGCCAATTGGAGTATTTGCAGAAATGATTAATCCTTGACCAGATAGAATTGTATTGGCAGCATTGGCAGCTGCATCCAAAGCTGGAAATCTATACCTCAATGGTGTTCCTGAAACTGTAGTTAATGAATTTGAATAAACTGTTCCATTGCTTGAACTGATACTAACCACAACAGCAGTAGTGCTAAGTGTTGTAATTACAAGCTCGTTGTAACGATTGAAATATTGCCAAGGCGATGGAGCTATATAATGAGTTGTTGTGTATTGTGCAGAAGCTTCCTCTACAATAAAAAATTGCAAAGAAAAAATTAACAAGTAAAGAAAATATCTAGTGCTTCTTTTCATCTTATCTTCTTATATGACTTATTTTTTTAAGGGTTTGCAAAAGGGTTTACTGATATAGATATTGTACTTGTTGTTGAGCAAGAGCTTGCATTTGTTACTGTATAATTGATTGTTGCAGTTCCAGAAGTTACCCCTAAAACAATACCACCGCTATTAATTGTTGCTATGCCTGTTGCATTTGAGCTCCAAACGCCACCAGTTGTGGCATTACTTAATGTTGTAGTTAATCCTACTGCTGTTAATGTAAAAACTGTAGTAGCTGCTAATGTTGGGTTTGCATTTACTGTAATAGTTGTACTTGCAGAGTCTTTACAACCACTTGCACTTGTAACTACATATTTAATAACGCTTGTTCCTGCTGCAACACCAGTAACTACACCACTTGCATTAATAGTAGCTACACTTGTTGAAGCACTACTCCACACACCTCCACTTGTTGTGTTGCTTAATGTTGTTGTACTAGCAACACAAACATTTGTAGTGCCAGTAATGCTTGGCACGTTTGGTTTTGCATTTACTACAACAGTTACACTACTTGTTGCTGCTGTGCATCCCCCACTTGGTGTAACTGTTACATTATATGTACCACTGGCCGCAGTTGTAGCATTTGTTATTGTTGGGTTTTGAAGTGTAGAAGTAAATCCATTAGGCCCACTCCAACTATAAGATGCACCAGTTACAGCAGTTGTTGCAAGACTCAAAGTTGCACCAGCACAAATTGGTGAATTACTTGAAGCAGTTGTTGTAGCTGCAACTACAGTAACAGCAATAGTTACAGTTGTTGAGGCAGATGGATTAAAATTATCTGTTGCCGTAAAGGTTATATTATTTGTTCCTACATTACAAGGAGCTCCAGTTATAGTAACATTAGCTGTAGATGTTGTACCACTTGTTGTTGAAACTGATGTATTACACAAACTATTTGTATTAATACTTGTTGAAACTGTTTGATTAATTTCTGGAGGTAAAAATGTTAATGCAATTGTTTGTGTAGAGCCACAGGTAATCGTTACTGCATTTCCAGCAGGTACTCCACTAACAGATGGAGCTTGATTGGTAGCACTTGAAACATTAAATCTAAAACACTCATAGTCTAAATAATTCACACCATCAGTTGAACCACCACCACCATCATAAACACTACTATTTAAGCCAAACCTACCAACTTGTGTATAATTTGTTCCGTCACCTTTGTTTATACCTACTGTTGCTGGTGTTCCACCAAAACCAGCAGTACCACTACTTGCAGTACCTGTAGTCCACTGCATATCACTGTAATTGAATGCTACATTATTTCCTAAGCCAATACTAGCATCAGTTCCATCAGTAAGAATAATTTGAAAGGTATTAATTAACCCAGGTGTACCAGTAGTACCATAATAAGCAACACCTGGCCAAGTAACAATAATTTTACCAGTACTTACTTTGTACTTTACAGTTGCACTTCCTATAACTGCAGTATTTACATCTGCCCAAAAACCTGCAATCATAGGTGTTGCAGAAGGAAAACCAGTTGATGAATACCCTCCTTGAGCTGAACCAAAAGTGATATTACCATTATTGTTTATATAACACTGTGTATAGGTAGTGCCATACAAATCAAAGTTAAACCCAAGATTTATTGGTCCTATTGAACCATCATCATTTGCAGGAAAATCCGTGTACGTTCTCCATCTGGTGCAAAATAACAGCTGCTACTTGGCGTTCCATCTGTAAATAAAGCCCTTGATGTATAACCAGAAGTTAAGCCAATTACTGTAGCTTGTAAACTTCTACCTAAATTTTGACTATCGACATACCAATAAGCATCAAAATTTCCAAATACATCGCACTGCACATCAAATGGAAAATAGGCAGAGCCTGTTCCTGGAGGATTACCAAGTAATTCTACAGTAATTCTCACATCTTCGCTTCCAAAAAAGCCAGAACCAGTAAAATGTACTGTTGAACCCGGCTGATAATCTGCAGAGTCTGTTGTAAATGAAACCCCAGGTGTATTTATGAAAATAGATGCAGCTTTTGCAGAATCGTATCCAGGATTATTTGATGGATTGGTAAAGCTTTGTGCTTTAGTTGATATTGAATTCGCTAATAAAACTAAAATTGAGAAAAAGAAAGCGAAAAATTTGTATGCTTTTTTTCTTGAAAACACTTTGGTTTTGCATAAAAAAGAATTTGATTGCAGAGAACTATTCTTCTCAGCAACCAATGCAAATAAAATAGAATTTACCCTTAGGGTAAATTTTTGGACCAACATAAGGTTTTCTATTAATGTTAAAAAGGGGTTCGTCTTAACAATTTAACTAACGAGGGATTTGGGAAAATATTGTGTAATTATTGAAAAATATTTTAACATATTTGCATTGAATGAAAAGGAGTTATCACATATTTATTTTGTTTTTAAATATGATTTTTATATCGGCTTGCGAAAACGATATGAATGAAGTAACTTCTTTAAGCACAAAACGAATTGGTGTAGAAGAAGGTTATAACATTGAAAGTTTTATGAGCACTGCAGGAAAAACTAAAGCCAAGTTGAATGCTCCTTACATGATTCGTCAGCAATTGGACAGCTCAAAAACAGAGTTTCCAAAAACATTGAAAGTGTTATTTTACGATAGTGTGTTAAAGCCTGAGAGTTTTTTATTTGCCAAGTATGGTAAATACCTAGAATTTAATAGTACAGTTTTATTAAGAGATAGTATCGTGGTGTACAATACAAAACACGATACACTTTGGTGTAACGATCTGTTGTGGAATCAAAATACAGGAACTTTTTATACAGACAAGCCTGTTGTGCTAAGCCAAGATAATGAAGGAGTAAGACAAAAAATATTTGGTAGGGGATTACAAAGCGATCAAGCTTTTAAAAATTTTACCATATTTAAAGTGGGTAGAATCTATAACAACAATCTCAATAGTTTCATTGTTTTAAGAGATAGTACAGTAATGTAATTATTATTCCTGCATTAGTGGCTATGTAGCAAAACTCACTTTTCCCATTGTAACTTTTGGACGAACACCACTCGTTGAATTATAAAAATTATGATTACCACAAAGGGTTTCATTGGCAAGTATTGCAAATAAAATTGCTTCTTTTGCATTTGGATTTATTCCTAAGTTTTCTGTTGATTGAATAACATTATTGGGCAATAGTTGTTGCAGGTTTTGCATCAATGTTTTATTGTGCAAGCCCCCACCACTAATATAAATTGTAAAGTCTTTTTCTGTTATTGTTTGGTAAATAGCATTTGCTATACACTTTGCAGTAAACATATTTAAAGTAGCTACTACATCATATTTATTTATTATTGTTTGATATGATGATTGCAATGATGATTGCAATACTTGGTTTAAAAAATCCATATTAAACACCTCTTGTCCTGTAGATTTTGGATAAGGTTGATGAAAGAAATTGTGTTGTAGTAATGATGATAATAAATTTTCGTTTACAGTTCCTTGTTGTGCTATTAAGCCATCTTTATCAAAATTTAAATTATCAAAATTTTGTTGAATATAATTATCCATTAAAGTATTGCCAGGTCCAACATCGGTACAAAAAACATCATTAAAATTTTTACTGCTTGGTAAATAAGTAAAGTTGGCAATACCTCCAATATTTAATAATATTCTATTTTCAGCTTGCTGAACAAGAAGTAATCTCCATAAATAGCCAATGGTGCACCACTGCCTCCTGCAACTATATGCTTTTGACGAAAGTCGCTGACAGTAATAATTTGAGTATTATATGCAATTGTATCACCATCGCCAATTTGCAGTGTGGCATTACCAAATTTTTGTTGTTGGTGTTTGTTTTTAGGGGAATGATAAATGGTTTGTCCGTGGCTTGCTATTACATCTACCTCCCTATTTTGTACATTCCATTTTTGTAAAGTTACATTAATGATTTTAGAATGAATTTGTGCCACATAATTATTCATTAAACAAACTTTTTCAAGACTTACTTGTTCCTTACAAAAAATTGATTGTAGTTCTTGCTTAAAGTCATTATTGTATGCTACAGTTTCAAAATGTAATAGTTCAAATACAGTATTGGTAGAGCTTCCAGAGATTTTGCATAAAGCCAAATCCAATCCATCCAAAGAAGTTCCACTCATTAAACCCAGAATCACTCTTTCGTTTTTGTTAGAAATATTATATAAATGTTGAATGTTCTTATTAGCCACAAATTTGTTTTTGGTTGCCACAGATAGTACAGATTTTTACTAATTATTTTATCATCTCGTTAATCGCTTCATCAACTGTTGGATAGGCAAATTTAAACCCTGCATCTGCAATTTTTTTACAAGAAATAGTGCTGCTTTTTAATACTTCAACACTCATTTCTCCTAGCATTATTTTTAATACAAAAGCAGGCACAGGCAGTTTAATAAACCATTTGCCTTTTAGTTTTTTTGCTAATGCAATGTTTAGTTCTCTGTTAGTTGTAATACCTGGTGCAACTGCATTGTAAACACCTTCATAATTTTTATTTTCAATAGCTGTAATAAACATATTACATAAATCATCAATATGTATCCAACTTATTTTTTGATTGCCCAAAATTGAAGCAATACCAAACTGCAAAGGTTTTAAGAATTCCTTTATAGCCCCACCATTTTTGCTAAACACAATGCCAATTCTAAGCTTAACTAATCTTTTGTTAAGTTGTTTTACAGGTTCAATACTTTCTTCCCAAAGCTTACAAGTATCACCTAAAAAATCTGTGTTAGGCTCTTGATCCTCTTGATAAGTTTTTGATTGTAAACTACTTTCTGTTTGTGGTTTATACCAACCTATTGCACTTGCATTTACAACTACTTCTACATTATTAGTAATCTCTTGCAATCCTTTCACAATAAGCTTTCCAGCATTTACTCTGCTATCAACAATTATTTTTTTTTGCTGTGTGGTCCATCTTTTATTTACAACACCTTCACCAGTTAAATTAATAATTGCATCTGCTTTTGCAATAGCATTTGGGTCTATTTCTTGTGCATCAATATTCCAATATGAATAATCAATTGCTGCATTATTAGATACAGCTTTTTTGTTTCTTGTCAGTATAGTTACAGTATATCCTTTTGCTACAAGCATTGCTGTCAATCTCGTTCCAACCAAACCGCTACCACCTGCTATGAGTATATTTTTCATTTTGTTTTTATTTTTATTTTACCAAAGAGGCACAAAGAACACAGAGGATAATTTTACAAAAAAACCCAAACTTTTTTACTAGTTTGGGTTTTAATTAGTTTATAACTTATTTCTAATATTAAATTAATTATTCAACATCAATGGCATTACCAACATTAACAATTCTTCACCTTCAGCTTGTTCGCTTGGCTTCATAATACCTGCACGTGTTGGTGTGCTTAATTCAATGATAATGTCTGTAGTATCAACTGCATTCAACATTTCAATTAAAAACTTAGCGTTAAAAGCAATAGCAAAATCACCACCATCGAACTGACAATTCATTCTTTCATTACCTTCAAAACTAAAGTCAACATCTTGTGCTGCCATTTGCAATTCGCTGCCTGTAACGCTTAATGCAACTTGGTTTGTACTTTTGTTAGAGAATACATTTACTCTACGCAAAGCACCTTGAAAGTCGCTTTTGTTTACAACTAATTTATAAGGATTGTCTACAGGAATAACCACTTTATAATCTGGAAAACGAGCGTCAATTAATCTACAAATCATTTGAATGTTGGCGTGTTTTACAAACAAATGATTGCTGTTGTAGCTAACAGTTAATTCATCATCATTATCTGGTAAGGAATTTTTTAATAGGTTCAATGGTTTGCGAGGTACTATAAAACTATCTTCTTTTCCAGCTTTTACATTTAATAATTTATACTTCACCAATTTATGTGCATCGGTTGCCACAAATTGTAAATGAGACTTGCCCAACTCAAAGAAAACACCTGTCATTGCTGGACGCAAATCATCGGTACTTACAGCAAATAAAGTTTTGTTGATTGCAGTCACCAAATTGCTGCTTGTCATTGTAAAGCTAGTGCCATCGTCGTTACTAGGTTCTTTAGGGAAATTATCTGGATTTTCGCCCATAATTTTGTACTTACCATTGTCGCTGGTAATGTCAATTCCCCAATTTTTATCTACACTAAAAGTAATCGGTTGATCTGCAATGTTTTTTAAATAATCGCTCAATACTTTATGTGGCACACAAATTTTGCCATCTGTTTTGCTTTCAACATCTAGGTGTACTTTCATTACAGTTTCCAAGTCGGTTGCTGTAACACTTAAGGTTTTATCTTTTATTTCAAACAAAAAATCTTCTAGAATTGGCAATACAGTATTAGAACTAATTACACCATTAATTTGAGATAATTGTTTACTTAAAATTGATGATGATACTATAAACTTCATAAGTCTTTTTTTAACGCAACAAACCTAAGGCAATTTGATATATGGCTGTAAAAAGTTTTTCACCATTAAGTTATTCTACTGGTTTGTTCTAAAATAAGTTCAAATAAAATTCTCATAACTTACTAGGGGTGTTTTCAATCTTTCACCAAGTTAGACAAGTTTTGTGCAAGATCATAAAGGTATTACCTAATTTTTTTTGCTCATTAGTTTAAGCTCGTTATCAAATTGAAAAGCAAAGCCCAATACCAAGCATCAAATTGAAAAAGTAAATGCAATCAATTTAACTGAAGATGTGTACAAATTTTTTAAGTATATTCTATCAACAAAACGACTTTATAAAATCAATATACAAAAAGCCTTTATACAACTACTGTTTCAGTTTAGCAACTCTTGTAGGGGTATCTATTCCCTTAACAATACTTGCCGAACTTATAGCTATGGCTTTAATAATTTGTGTCATATTTTCCAAGTCTAGGGTGCTTATTTCATCACTTAGTTGATGATAATTAAGCTCTTGGTCCATTTTAGATGTTGAGATAGTGTGTGCAGGAACACCTACTGCTGCAAGTCTTGCATTATCTGATCTATAAAAAAGTTGCTCTTGAGGATACGGGTCTTCGTAAAATTTAAAATCAGAGCCTTTTAAATTATTTTGAAGAATTACACCAAAATCAGATTTTTCAAACCCTGTTATATAGGCTGAATTTTTTTTCCATTTACTCTCTGTACCAATCATTTCAATATTAAACATAGCCACTACTTTATCAGCTTCAATATTATTTGTAAAGTATTCTGAGCCAAAGCCACCAACTTCTTCTCCAGTAAATGCTACAAAAATGATAGTACGCTCATTGTTATTTAGTGCTTTAAAATATTTTGCCAAAGCAATGACAGCTGTTGTACCAGAAGCATCATCATTAGCACCATTATAAACTTTATCTTTTCCTTTTGTTATAGTACCCAAATGATCGTAATGTGCAGAAAAAACAACATACTCATTGGGCTTAGTTTTACCTGTAAGCACACCTATTACATTGTTTGCAGCATTGCTACCTACTGTAAATTCTTGTTTATAAGATTTGAGTTTATCATAATACTCCAATCCTATTTGCTTAAATTCATTTTCAATAAACACAGATGCCGAATCTATACCAGCTGTAAAAATTTTTCTGCCTTGCATTTTATCTGATGCCAAGGTTGTTTCAATCCTTGTCACATCTTGCACATCAATAACAGGTTTCTCTTGTGCTTGTAATAGTGTAAAAGCCAAACTAAAAATAACTAAAAGTTGTTTTTCCATAATTGATGTTTATTGAAAAATTGCATTGCAATTATATGTTAAATAAATGATTTTTTAACTCTCCTTTTCAAAATATAGTTTATAGTATTTTCTACCATCAGCATCAATACCTTGTTCAATCAATTCTCTATTACCATGTATATATACGTGAAAATTTTTATCTAGCTTCAATACACTTTTAAAAATACGTTGCTGTTTCTTTACTGCTTGTGCAGCTATTTCAAATTCATTTTCTAGTGTTACATTATATTCTTGCTCATAACTTTTATTAAAATTTTGAAAAGAGTCAATCAATGTTTTATGATGCAGTACATCTTGCTCAAACTCTTTTTTATCAAAGGTTTCATGGGTTTTAAAATATTCAACAGAGCGATTTAGTAAATCTATCTGGTCCGCTTTCGTTACTTCAAAATCTGCTGGATATTGTTGTGTTACAAAATCTTTGGTAAGGTTTAAAAACTGATGTGTGTTATTAATATCATCTTTTTTAAATTCTAATTTAGCAAATTCATTTTTCCAATAATCTGCATCACCACTAGAATTATCTATTAAAAAAACAGTATATGGTTCTTCAGTAAATAATATCAAACAGGCTTTATCCAATCGTTTATTACCAATACCTTGTTTATAGTTCAACTGCATTTCTTTTTTAGCTTCTGTTTCTAAAAAAGTCTCTTTACTTTCGACTTTAAAAATACCAAGTGCCTGACAATGAAATTTATTAAAACGCACATCTTCAATATTTAATATAAACACATCGCCACTTTTAATATTGGGATGCTTGGATACTGCTTGCAAATGCCTGCACATATCTTGTGATGCTGCTACAAAATCCTGTTCTGCATAAACAGCTTTTGCTAAATTAAATAGAACATTCAACTTTAGATTTACTTCGTGTTTAAACTCAAGTGTTACAGTATTATTAATAAAGGGTTTTAAGAAAATTTTTTTTAGTGTTGCTTGTTGTTCTGCATCGTTACATTCAAACGTGCTGTTGCTAAGATGTAGTTTATCATTCTCCATATCCACTCTATGCAGTATGGCATTGCTTATAATAGCTTCTTCTATAAATATCATTGTTGTTTCTTAAAACACAAAGCTACTAGGTTGTTGCTTATAATAACTATGGCCTTATAATAAAAAAAGCGAAGCTGTATGCCATAACTGTTCGAAACACAAAATAATTCAAAGTGTTGTTTCGTTTAAGAGTAAATGAATGCGAAATTTTTGTTAGAGTTAATTCCTTTAACTCTTTTAGAGAAGTTAAGTTTAGAGACTAATGTAAATAATCAGGTAAA
>JAPLER010000243.1 GCA_026391115.1 Bacteroidota bacterium
TAGCTATTGTTATTGGTTTGTAATCTGCTACCGCAGCACAAAGTACAGCTATGTCTTGGTTGTCAATAATGGATGTTACAGCGGTAAACATTTCATCACTAGTAACAACTTTAATAATAGTAATTCCTCTATAATCTGTTTTGCAATGTGTTGGGCCACTTACCAGAGTAACATTGGCTCCATTCAAGTAAAACACTTCAGCAATTTCGAAACCCATTTTGCCACTGCTATGATTACCAATAAAACGAACAGGGTCAATAGCTTCATAAGTTGGCCCAGCAGTAATGACAACATTTTTACCTTTTAAAATATCTTTTCTACAGTAATTTTCAATTATAAAATTTACTATAGTTTCAGGCTCAGCCATTCTTCCTTCACCAAACAATCCACTAGCAAGTTCACCTTTTTCTGTATTAATAATTTTATTATCATAGGATTCAAGCAAACTTAAATTACGCTTTGTTGATAGATGGTGCCACATATCTTCGTCCATTGCAGGAGCTACACATACTGGACAAGTTGCAGATAAATAAACAGCTAATAATAAATTATCGCATTGTCCATTTGCCATTTTGGCCAATGTATTGCAACTCAAAGGTGCAATCAACATTATATCTGCCCAACGCCCCAACGCAACATGATTTGCCCAAGAATTATTATTCTCTAAATCAACTAGCACATCATTTTTGCTTAGTGTAGATAAAACTAGAGGAGAAACAAATTCTTTGGAAGCAGGAGTCATTACAACTTTCACTTCTGCACCAGCTTTTACCAAAAGCCTTACAAGTAATATGGTTTTGTAGGCAGCGATGCTTGCACTTATGCCAATTAGTATTTTTTTTCCTTGCAACATTTTGTAAAAATAAGGTAAGGAAATAAATATTGTACTATTTTGAACCAATAATCAAAAAGAGATTGATGAGGCTTAAGATGAAACGCTTAAAAAACATTTCCACATTATTTTGAAAAAATAAATAAATAACTACAATTGCTTTTTAAAAATCAAAACTTTAATATGAACGCTACAGCTATTGATAACATTAATGTTTGGCTAAACGGTAACTATGATACTGATACTAAAGCCATCATTGCAAATCAGCAAACTGAAAACCCTACTGAGTTGGAAGATTCATTTTATAAAAACCTTGAATTTGGCACAGGGGGTTTGAGAGGATTAATGGGTGTTGGTACTAACAGAATGAACAAATACACAGTTGGTATGGCTACACAAGGAATGGCAAATTATTTAAAGAAAACCTATCCCAACGAAGAAATAAAAGTTTGTGTGGGACACGATAGTAGAAACAACAGCAGATTTTTTGCAGAAACTGTTGCAAATGTTTTTGGGGCAAATGGAATAAAAGTATATTTATTTCCTGCTTTAAGACCTACGCCAGAATTAAGTTTTGCTATTAGAACATTAGGTTGTAAAAGTGGTGTAGTTTGTACAGCAAGCCATAATCCTAAAGAATATAATGGCTATAAAGCTTATTGGGATGATGGAGCACAATTAGTGCCACCACACGATAAAAACGTAATTAAGGAAGTTGAAGCAATTAGTAGTGTTGATGATGTGAAATTTAGCGGTGGAGAAGAGAATATTACAATGTTGGATGAGAAAATGGATGATGCTTATATTGAAATGATTAAAAGTTTAAGTGTTTATCCAGAAGTAATTGCAAAACAACACGACCTTAAAATTGTTTATACACCCATACATGGCACAGGTATAACTGTTGTACCTAAAACCCTTGCTGCATTTGGTTTCACTAATGTAACAGTTGTTGAAGAACAAGCAATACCTGATGGCAATTTTCCAACAGTTGCTTATCCAAATCCAGAGGAAACTGAAACGATGAGCATTGGTTTGGCAAAAGCAAAAGCTTTGGATGCAGATATTCTTTTAGGTACAGACCCAGATGCAGATAGAGTAGGAGTGGGCGTTAAAAATCATAAAGGTGAGTGGGTATTAATGAATGGTAATCAAACTGCTGTTCTTGCATTTGCTTATATGATTGAAGCACGTAAAAACAAAGGAATTGCACAACCAAATGATATGGTAATTAGTACCATAGTTACTACTGAAATGATTAATGAAGTAGCAAAACAAAATGGTGTAACCTGCTACAATGTGTTAACAGGCTTTAAATGGATTGCTTCGTTGTTAAAAGAAAAAGAAGGTAAAGAAAATTATATTGTTGGTGGAGAAGAAAGTTTTGGTTTAATGATTGGCGATAAAGTGAGAGATAAAGATGCTGTAAGTGCTGTTGCTTTATTGTGTGAAATGGCTGCAGTTGAAAAAGAGAAAGGAAAAAGCCTTTATGATAAAATGATTGAAATGTATTTGCAGTATGGTTTCTATTTGGAATCGCTTATTAGCATTACAAAAAAAGGAATGAATGGTGCTATAGAAATTGCAGATATGATGACTGACTATAGAACAAATCCCCCTGCAACAATTAATGGCTGTAAAGTGGTTGAATTGCTAGATTATGAATTGCAAGTTGGTAAAAATTTATTGACTGGAAATACTTGGACAACTGATTTGCCAAAAAGCAATGTATTGCAATTTATAACAGAAGATGGCACTAAAATTAGTGCAAGACCAAGTGGTACAGAACCTAAAATTAAATTTTATTTTAGTGTACAAACTAAACTAAACAACAAAGATGAATTTGATATCAAAAATGCTGAATTAGAGAAAAAAATTAAGGATATAACAATAGATATGAAACTATAATTGGATCAATTTAAACAAGCCACGAATGCACGAATTATAGTTTAAAACATTTCGTGGGTTCGTGGCATTTTTATTTAATATGCAAATAACAAGCCCACTAGCCGAAGACTATATTGCTGAATATTGCTCACAAAATGACGAAGCTTTATTTAGATTTCATAAAAATATTTTAGAAAATCATCCTCAGCAACATTTACAAAGTAGTTGGGTACAAGGCGAGTTATTGAGTTTTATGGCACAAATGAAAAGGCCTAAGTATATTCTTGAAATTGGCACATTTACTGGCTTTGCTGCAATGTGCTTGGCAAAAGGGTTACAACCCAATGGTGAGTTACATACTATTGAATTAAGAGAGGAGGATGCGAAACAATCTTTAGAAAACTTTAAGATTTCGCCCCACCAAAATCAAATATATTTGCATTGTGGAAATGCTAAAAACATTATTCCTACGTTATTATACAAATGGGATTTGGTTTTTATAGATGCAGATAAAACAAGTTATATAGATTATTATAATTTAATATTACCACAACTTGCAGATGATGGAATTATAATTGCAGATAATGTGCTGTTTCACGGACAGGTTTTTGAAGAAAATATTACTGGCAAAAATGCAAAAGCTATACACGAGTTTAATAATTATGTAGCCAATGATGAAAGAACAGAACAGGTAATACTTACTGTAAGAGATGGATTAATGTTGATAAGAAAAGTAGTAAAAAGTTGATAGAGGATAGTTGGTAGTTATGTTGAAGAGAATTGAATTGTTGAATGGAGATAACGCCCCCAAAGCATAATAGAAGTGACGCAGCTTGGACAAAAAATTAAAAAGAATTAATGAAAAAAATTGTAACAATATTGTTGATTTTGGTGTCGCAAATTTCTTTTGCACAAAAAGAAAAAGTACAGTTGTATATAGATATCTATAAAGATATTGCTATACAAGAAATGCAGCGTAGTGGTGTGCCTGCTGCTATTACATTGGCTCAAGGTATTTTAGAGTCTAGATTTGGCGAAAGTGAATTAAGCCAAAAATCTAATAATCATTTTGGTATTAAATGTAAATTAGATTGGAATGGAGAACGAGTATTTAGCGACGACGATACCAAACAAGAATGTTTTAGAAAATATAATACGCCACAAGAAAGCTATAAAGACCATAGTGACTTTTTAAAATCTCGTGAACATTATGCGTGGCTATTTAAGCTTGATCCAACTGATTATGCAGCCTGGGCAAAAGGATTAAAGAAAAGTGGTTATGCTACCGAAAATGATTATCCTGAAAGATTAATTGAGTTAGTTGAA
>JAPLER010000319.1:0-3951 GCA_026391115.1 Bacteroidota bacterium
CTTCCTCGATAAGTGGCGAGGGTAAATCTTTTGTAACCTTAAACTTGGGAGCTGTTATTGCAATTTCTGGCAAAAAGGTAGCTGTATTAGAATTTGACTTACGCAAACCAAGAATTATTAAAAATATTGGTGTTGAGAAAAAAGAAATGGGTATTAGTAATTTCTTAATTGGTCAAACTGATAAGCTAGATGACTTGTATTATACTTTTGAAGAATACCCAACTTTACACATATTTGGTTGTGGTCCAATACCACCAAATCCTTCAGAGTTAATGCTTGGAGAAAATATGGGTAAACTTTTTGAAAAACTTAAAGCAGAGTATGAATATGTTATTATTGACTCTGCACCTGTTGGTCTTGTAAGTGATACTTTCACCATTGCAGAATATTGTGATGCTTCCTTGTATGTTATCCGTCAGCGATATACTTTAAAAAAGCAAGTTGACTTTATTAATGACATCTATCTTAACAAAAGATTACATAATATGGGCTTGGTTATTAATGATGTTAAAGTTGGTGCTAGATATGGCTATTATGGATATGGATATGGTTATGGTTATGGTTATGGTTATGGATATGGGTATGGGTATGGTAAAGGATATGGATATGGTTATGTGAGCAAAACATCTGGCCACTACTTTGATGATTTAAAGAATGAAGGTGGTGTAAAAAAATTCTTTAAAAGTATTTTCAAATCTCTATTTGGCGGTGGTAGCAGTTCTAAAAACAAAGTATATTAATAGTGTGTAGAATAGCAGCCATTATTTCACAAAATACCCAGTTATTACCCAAAGTAAAGGCTATGACAGATGCAATGCATAGAGGTGGGCCTGACGATGATGGTTTAATTGTAAATGATACTCTGGGTTATGCTTTGGGTCATAGACGGCTTTCTATTATTGATTTATCTCCAACTGGCCGTCAACCTATGGTAGATATTGCAACAAGCATTGAAATAATTTTTAATGGAGAGATTTATAATTACAAACATTTAAAAGAAGAGCTTAAACAACTAGGTCATCAATTTAATACAGAATCGGATACAGAGGTTTTAATAAAAGGATATGTGCAATGGAAACAAGCATTGTTGCCCAAGCTAAAAGGAATGTTTGCATTTATTATTATTGATAAAAATACCAATACCCTTTTTGCTGCACGAGACCACGCAGGCATTAAACCACTATACATTGCACATAAAGACAACGATATTTATTTTTCATCGGAAATTAGAGGCTTAAAAGCAGTTGATAAAAATTGGGAAGAAAACCCTAATTGGAAAATATGGTTTTTAACATTTGGTTTTTTACCAGAACCCATAACTACTTTAAATAATGTACAGCCTTTACAGCGTGGACATTTTATTACAATTGATTTAAAAACCAAAGAAGAAAAAATTGTAAGTTACACTCAATACGACTATAAGAATTTTACTAATGATGATTATAATGCAGCCACAGTAAAAACAAAATTATTAGTTTGTGCTGCTGTTAAAAGACACATGGTATCGGATGTGCCAGTTGGCTTGTTTTTAAGTGGAGGAATCGATAGTAGTATTTTAACAATACTTGCACAGCAACAACAAACAACACCTATTGAAACCATTAGTATTTATTTTGATGATGAAAAATACTCTGAAAAAGAATATCAGGAATTAATAATAAAACAAACAGGTGTAAAGCATCATTTATACAAAATTACCAAACAAGAGTTTATTGACTGCTGGGATGATATTTACGAAAGTCTGGATCAACCATCAACTGATGCTATAAACTCATATTTTATTTGTAAATATGCTAAACAAAATGGCATTAAAGTAGTTTTAAGTGGCTTGGGTGCCGATGAAATTTTTGGTGGTTATCCATCTACTGCTCGTTCGCTACAATTTAGTAAATATGCACGTTTGGCTGTTGCATATAAATTATTACCATCGTTTTTAAAAGGTTCATATCCCAATAAAAAGTTTGACTTTCTAAAGAAAAAAATTAGTGCATCAGAGTATTTATTGTATCGTGGTTTATTTACACTAAAAGATGTTGCCAAAATTTTAGAAATAAAGGAAAATGATGTGTGGAAAGAGATTGGCAAGTTTGCCTATCAGGAGGATATTTCTAAACTAAGTCCACAAAATAAAGCAGCTTATTTTGAAACATCAATATATATGCAAAACCAGTTACTTAAAGATAGTGATGTGCAAAGTATGTGGCATAGTATAGAATTAAGAGTACCTTTTTTAGATAAAGATTTGGTAGAATATGTAAATAATTTGCATACAGATATTAAGTTTAATTTTGAAACAAACAAACCAAAATCGTTATTGGTTGATGCTTTTATTAATGAATTACCCCACAAAATTTGGAACAGACCAAAACAAGGTTTCACTTTTCCTTTTGAAAAGTGGTTTCAATCTATGAAAACCTTTAGTAACCCATCATTTGTACCTGTTTGGATTTATAATCTTTTTATGCGTAGCAAATTAAACTTTGCAAGGTTATGGGGTGTCTTCTTGGCGTATAATACAGATGGCATAAACGATATTATTGATTTAGATTAGAAGAATTGTTATTAAATGATTGAAGTAGTACATTTTCAACGAAAAAGGAGAAAGAATGGCAATCATAGCATTGAAAGCTATTTCAAAGCTATTAGAGATATACAGCCAACTGATATTAATATTACCTATAAAGTTTTTAGTGTTGAAAGTAGTGGTTTTTTTAGAAGAGTATTGATAATACTTCAAGCTTTTTTTAATAGAAAAAGAGTTAACCATATAACCGGTGATATTCATTTTGCCAACTTTCTTTTACCCAAAAAAAATACAATATTAACAATACATGATTGTGGTATTTTAAACCGCACCACTGGTATTAAGCATTTTATACTAAAACATTTCTGGTTTATTTTACCTGCCAAAAAAGCCAAAGTTATTACAGTTAATTCTCTAGCCACAAAAAACGATTTACTCATATATATTAAATGCCCTCAAGATAAAATAAAGGTGATTAATATTTTTGTACCTAGCGTTCATAAGTTTGTTGCGAAAGAATTTAATAAAAGCAAGCCTGTTATTTTACAATTAGGAACAGCACCAAACAAAAACATTCCAAGAATTGCACAAGCATTAAAAGGTATTAGTTGCAAGTATATTATTTTAGGAAAATTAGACCAAGAAACAGAAATTGCTTTGAAAGAAAATAGTATTGATTTTGAAAATATAAATCAGTCTTTAAAAGATGAAGAAGTAGCTGCTTTGTATCAAAGCTGCGACATTGTTTCATTTGCATCAACTTTTGAAGGTTTTGGAATGCCAATAGCTGAGGCCAATACAACAGGGCGAGTTGTTGTTACAAGTAATACATCATCAATGCCTGAAGTTGCTAATGATGCAGCAGAGTTTGTAAATCCATTTGACATTGAATCTATAAAAAATGGATTTTTAAACGTTATAAACAATGAAGAGCATAGAAATAAACTAATAGCAAACGGTATTGAAAATGCTAAACGCTTTAACAAAGAAGAAATAGCTAATCAGTATTTTAACTTATACAGAGAAATAGCTACACAAAATATTTCTTAACCTTACAGTAAAATAACTTTAACAAAAAATGGTCAATCAAAATATAGAAACTAAAGAGTGGGATATTGAAGTTACGCCTAAAGCCAATTTTTTTAATTTAAATTTAAAAGAGGTTTGGAAATACAGAGACTTGTTGTCTTTGTTTATAAAAAGAGAAATTGTGCAGGTCTATAAACAAACTATTTTAGGACCACTATGGTTTTTTATTCAACCAGTACTAACAACCATAGTATTCACAATTATTTTTGGCAGTATCGCACAAATTTCTACTGATGGTAAGCCAGCTACTTTATTTTACTTATCAGGTATATTATTATGGACATATTTTGCCGATGCTATAAACAATACTTCAAATACATTTACTACCAATGCCGCTA
>JAPLER010000319.1:3965-5145 GCA_026391115.1 Bacteroidota bacterium
CGCTATTTTTGGTAAAGTTTATTTTCCACGTATTATTATGCCTTTGTCTAAGGTAATTTCTAATTTATTAAAATTTTGTATTCAGGTTTTTTTATTCGTTTGTTTTTATATTTATTTTATTGCCAAAGGCAAAATGACTTTTGATGTAAATGCTAATATCTTGTTATTACCTGTTCTGCTTGTTATTATGATTAGTTTAGGAATGGGTTTGGGAATGATAATTTCATCGTTTACTAATAAGTATAAAGACTTAACATTTTTAGTAGGTTTTAGTGTTCAATTACTAATGTATGCTTCGCCAGTAATATATTCATTAGAAACAGTAAAAGCAAAGAATCCTCAATACTACAATTATATTGCTTACAACCCTATATCCCCTGTTATAGAAACCTTTAGAAAAAGTGTTTTAGGTGGTACAGTAAATTATGGAATGCTTATATATTCTCTTTGTTTTTCAGCTCTTGTTTTAATTATTGGAATGATAGTTTTTGGCAGAACCGAAAAATCGTTTATTGATACTGTCTAAAATACACCTATTAAATAAAATTTATTAAATTATATAATTTTGAGTACAATAATTAAAGTTGAAAATTTAGCCAAGCAATATCGTTTGGGACAAATAGGAACTGGCACTATTAAAGACGACCTTAACAGATGGTGGGCTAAAATGCGTGGCAAAGAAGACCCATTTGCTAAAGTTGGCGAAGTTAATGACAGGACAAAAAAAGGCAATAGTGATTATGTATGGGCTTTACAAAATATAAGTTTTGATGTACAGGCTGGTGAGGTGCTTGGCATTATAGGAAGAAATGGTGCTGGGAAAAGCACACTTTTAAAAATTTTAAGCCGAACAACCTTACCTACTGTTGGTAGTTTAAAAATTAAAGTGCGTATTGCAAGTTTACTTGAAGTAGGTACTGGTTTTCACCCAGAATTAACAGGTAGAGAAAATGTGTTTCAAAATGGTGCATTGCTTGGAATGACTAAAAAAGAAATTATTAGAAAATTTGATGAAATAGTTGATTTTAGTGGTGTTGAACGATATATTGATACTCCTGTAAAACGTTATAGTAGTGGTATGTATGTACGTTTAGCATTTGCAGTGGCAGCACATTTAGAGCCTGAAATTTTAATAGTAGATGAAGTACTTGCCGTAGGAGATTTAGAGTTTCAAAAAAAA
>JAPLER010000220.1:0-5274 GCA_026391115.1 Bacteroidota bacterium
CATAGAATACACCCTCCCCAACAACATTGCAAGTGGTAATTATTTTGTAAGACTTATTAATAAGGAGTCCAAAAAAATAATCACCGAACAAATCATTGTTTTGTAGTTTGTTTATTGTAAAACGCTGTATGCCTTGTTGCTACAGCGTTTTTATTAAAAAGGACTTTTATAAAACTTGTTTTTTAAATACGCAGTATCTGTAAGTGTATTTAAAAATGCTTTCAATTGTTGTTGTTCTTTGGCTGTAATAGTAAAGCCATTTACATCATCATTTTTATTGGGGTGAAGTTTGCCATCTCCTGCATTTTTACCTTTGGTAGTTAATCTGCCACCACGTTTATAATGCTCTATTACTTCATCAATATTTTTTGCAGTACCATCATGAAAGTAAGGAGCAGTAAGCATCACATTACGTAAGCTGGGAATTTTAAATTTGCCAATATCATCTTTGTCTTTTGTTTCGTTATACAAGCCATTATCATCATTGGCATATAAACTATCGCTACCTATACAATACAATCCAATGTTCTGATAAGTGTTCATTCTGGCAAACTCAGGTTGGTCAAAGTCGTTACCACTGTGGCATTTTTTGCAATTTAATTTTTCTCCAAAGAATAAAGCTTTACCTGCCATTTCATCTTTGGTTAGTGCTACTTTACCTTGTTTGTACAAATCGTATTTACTGTTAAAAAACTTAAATGTCTCAACATAACTGGCAATTAAATCTTTTACAATATGCCAGTTCACAGTTTTCAAATGCTTGTGTTCTATTAATGCAGCATATTTTTCATCTGTTAAAACAAAACCCAGAGTTGTGTTGTTTAAAGAATCATTGCCCATTTCTATAGGATGCTTGCCAAACAATGGAAAGTTAGATTGTGCTTGTAGCGATGTCAACGATTCATTTGCCCAGTTAAAATTTTCGTTATCAGCCAAATTAATGAGGGTAGGGGTGTTCCGTTTTACCGTATCGCCAAATGCACCCAATGGCGTTATTTCACCATCGGTAAAAGCTAGTTCTGGCTTATGACAAGTGGCACAAGATTTTGTTTTATTGATAGATAATCTGGTATCATAAAACAACAAACGACCTATCTCGGCATCTAAAGATGGCTTAACTTTTTTTGCTGGTCTAATAAAACCAATGCACACTATGGTTGCACAAATTATTACACCAACTGCAATAAAAGATTTCAAGGGAAATAATTTTACTATTAAATATTTAAACCACCACAAGCACTCAAAACCTGACCAGTAATATAACTACTCATATCGCTTGCTAAAAATAAAGTAACATCAGCAATTTCTTCTGCTTTACCAAATCTACCCAAAGGAATTTTCTTTAAAAAATCAGTAGCAGCATCTCCGTCTTTTAAATAGTGTGTCATATCTGTTTCAATAAATCCTGGGGCAATAGCATTGCATCTTATGTTTCTACTACCTAGCTCGTGTGCAACACTTTTTGTAAAACCAATTACACCAGCTTTACTAGCAGCATAACTGCTTTGTCCAGCATTGCCACGCACACCAATGATAGAACTCATATTAATAATACTGCCTTTTTTGGCTTTCATCATTGGGCGAATAATTTGTTTGGTCATATTAAACACACTATTCAGGTTAATGCCCATCACATCCTGCCATTGCTCTGCTGTCATACGCAATAGCAAATTATCTTTACTAATGCCAGCATTGTTTACACACACATCAACTGTTCCAAAATCTTGTAATACATCATTTACAAAACTTTCGCAAGCTGCATAATCGCCAGCATTACTTTTATAAGCTTTAGCAGTAACGCCACAAGCCGTCAATTCTTCTACCAAAGCATTCGCTTTATCAGCACTGCTGTCACTTACATAGCTAAAAGCAATATTGCTACCGTGTTGTGCTAGTTTTAAAGCTACAGCAGCACCAATACCACGTGCAGCACCTGTTACAATTGATGTTTTTCCTTCAAGTAATTTCATATACAATTAGTTTGTGGCAAAAATAAGTGTTTGTGGTAATGGTTTGTTGTGCATTCATTAATCACTAATCAATGATGATTAATAATTGCTTACTAATATTGCATTATGATTTATGCTTTCAATGGTTTTATACCTGTGGTACACCCTTCTAGTTTTGTACATCCACAAGCCAATGTAACAGGCAATGTAATTATTGGCAAAAACGTGTACATAGCACCCAATGCCGTGTTGCGTGGCGACTGGGGTAAAATTATTATTGAAGATGGCTGCAATGTGCAAGAGAATTGTACAGTGCATATGTTTCCTGGAGTAACCACCATTTTAAAAGAAAATGCACATATTGGTCACGGTGCAGTGATACACGGTGCTACTATTGGTAAAAATTGTTTGGTTGGAATGAATGCTGTGATAATGGATAATGTGATATTGGGCGATGAATGTATTGTAGGTGCGTTGAGTTTTATAAAAGCCAATGAGGTATTTGAAAACAGGAGTTTGATAGTGGGCAACCCTGCCAAGAAAATTAAAGAAGTGAGTGATGAAATGATAGATTGGAAAACCGAAGGAACCAAACTATATCAGCAATTACCACAACAACTATATGCCTCTTTACAAGCTTGTGAACCATTAACAGAAGAACCTGTTGACAGAAAAAATCAGGAAAAGATATATGATGTGTGGAGGAAGTAGTTTATGGGTTTATTGCAACTGTCTTTTATACATTTGTATGGTATTTTCAAAACCCAGATAAATGGCATCGCAAATTAAAGCGTGTCCAATACTCACTTCATCCAAAAAAGGAATAGCTTGTTTAAATGCTTTAAGATTGTGCAAGTCTAAATCGTGACCAGCATTGATACCCAGGCCCAGTTCTCTTGCTTTGTTAGCAGCAGCAACATATTGATTTAATACTTCTAATTTTTTATTGTTTTCTGTAAACTGTTGACTGATTGCATAAGCTTCAGTATATAATTCAATTCTAGCTGTGCCTGTAGCAGCAGCACCTTCAATCATTTCTATAATTGGGTCAACAAAAATAGAAACACGAATACCAGCATTTTTAAAGATGCTAATCATATTGGTAAGATAAGCTTTATATTCAATTGTATTCCAACCATGATTACTGGTTAATTGTCCAATAGCATCTGGCACAAGCGTAACTTGTTCTGGTTTTACTTCCAGCACCAAATCAACAAAACTTTGTTCTGTGCAATTGCCTTCAATATTAAATTCGGTAGTAATTATCTTTTTAATTTCCCTAACATCGTTGTAGCGTATATGTCTTTCATCTGGTCTAGGATGCACAGTAACACCATCTGCCCCAAAACGCTGTGCATCAATAGCTGCTTGTGCTAAATTGGGATTATTACCACCACGTGCATTGCGTAGTGTAGCAAATTTGTTAATATTAACGCTGAGTTTAGTCATTATGAATGTGTTTCAGTGAAGGTGACGTTATGTAGAGCAAGCGTTTTCATCACTGGCTCATATATACTTGGTAAAATAGGAATGTGTAATCCAGTTTCTTTTATCTTACCTTCTAATATAAGTTCTGCTGCAATGCCCAATGGTAAACCTACTGTTTTTGCCATTGCAGTATGTGTATTGCTTTCTCCAATAACACGCAATAAACTCTTAATAGATTTTTTTTGCTTATTGATTTCATACTCAAACTCGTGTAGCATCACAATCATATCCTTATCGTTTGCATCTAAAACCAATTTCTTTTCTAAAATAAATTGTAACACATCTGCTGCACTTGCAATACCTAGGTTTATTTTGGTAGTCTCGTCATCCATTCCCAAATAGAATAATTGTTTCATACTTATGTTGGCTTCATTCATACTTAAGGCCACTTGTTCAGCAGCCGATCCCTTTACTTCCTCCACATCAATAGTATTTAGTTTGCCTTCTTCGTCCACCATCATTATAGTTTGTTCTGGCGAATTTCCTTCTTCAATAGCTGTTTCTTCAGCTTCCATTAACTGCATTAATTTTTCAAGGGTTTCCTTAGCAGTATTCAATCTTGCCATCATCATTTCATCTATCCAATTGCTAAAACCATTTTTGTCTAAATGAAGTTTAAAAAACTGAGCAATACTCATTCCATTGGTATCATAGACCTTGTCTTCATTGGTAAGTTTTAAATCAACAACATTTTTCCAACCCAAACAAAACTCCTGATGACGTAAAGTGGTTCTGATAAAAGTATGAATGCCTTGTAAAGCATAAGTATCAATATAACCCAAAGAATCTCTGTTGGGATAATATGCCAAGTAATCATCCTTATCAATTTCAACTACATTTTCTAGATTAAATAATTTATCGTAAGAAATATTTTTTACACTTCCATCTTGCAAATATGTTGCACCTGCTTTGCCTGCCATTACTACGTTTCGTGGGTTCCAACTTATTTTATAATGCCAAGGATTGTCATCGCTTTCTGGTGCAACCAATCCGCCACAATGCGATACGAAAGAAGTGATTTTTCCACCTTGTTGATGAATATGATGAATGATTTGCATAGCACTCATATGGTCAATACCTGGGTCTAAACCCATTTCATACAAGAATAAAATGCCTTTTTCTTTGGCTCGTTGTGCCAATGCTTTGGTTTGCTCGTCAATATAACTTGCTGTAAGTAAATTTTTGCTGAATGTGATACAATCTAATGCTACTAAATAATGCAAGTGTGGTGGCATTAATGAAATAACAATATCTGCATTTTGAATTAATGTTTCTCTTGCTTCTTTATTTTCAATGTTAATGCCAATGGGCTGCATTCTATTGTGCAAGCCTGTTTTGGCTTTTGCAACTTCTATACTTCCATCTGCAACTACTACATTCCAGTTTTTTTCATCGGCTACAATCTTCAAAAAATCAATCAATACAGTTGCCGATTTACCTGCTCCAAAAAGTAAAATGTTCTTCATAAAACAAATGTAGGGAACTTGATGTTAGAGCAATAAACTAATCATATTAACTAATAACAATTCGTTGCTTTAATTGCTCTATTACATTGAAAATAATTGGGCATCTGTCGTAGTGCATAAAAGTGGTAAATAATCTCCTGCTAAAATTGGGTAAATGTAAAGCAGGAAATTCTCTACATCCTTCAAATCGATATTCGTAAATAGTACATTTATTATCGCTTAAAAAATGGCATGGCATCTGATTCATGATCATCATTCCATTGCTTCCCTTTTCTAAATAGGTGGTATCAAATTTTTCCCTTGATTGATTTAAATGACCCGCTAAACGATCAGCTTCTGATTCATTTAAGCAGACCATTAATGATTTACAG
>JAPLER010000220.1:5327-5748 GCA_026391115.1 Bacteroidota bacterium
ACTTCTTCACTATTGATTTGCTTCAGAAAATCCTTAAATCGATCGTTTTCCTGCTCTTTCGATTGAGCATAGGTTTTTAGGTAGTCTAGATCGGTAATGGGTTGAAATGGCTCCATAATTGCCCCAAAGGTAGTATTGGGGATTAAAAATCTATCAAAAACCATCATTTATCCACAGTTAAACCCCATTTGTAGAAAAGTATAATTGGGGTTGAATTTGAGGGAGTTAGATTTGCCGTTGGCAAAAAATGCAACAAAAACGGAACTATGGCAGATGATAAAAATTTGGTTCAGTATGATGAAGACTCGATAAAATCGCTCGATTGGAAAGAACATATTCGCCTAAGACCAGGGATGTATATTGGTAAATTAGGGGATGGGTCGGCAGCTGATGATGGAATTTATGTACTTATTAAAGAAGT
>JAPLER010000395.1 GCA_026391115.1 Bacteroidota bacterium
GTGCAAATCAATCTGGCTACGGAGCTTCATTTACTGGAAATAGGACGATTACTAATTTCAGAATTGAAAACTGTATTGGTGATGGTACTAATGGTTCAGTTTCTCTTTCTTTGAATAATTCACCTGTTGGTATATCTAGCGGGCAAATTTTGAATTGCACTGCAATTTCTAGTGCTTTTTATTTGGAAGCAAGAAATCAAGCTGTAGTGGTTCAAAATTGTATCTTCCAAGTTTTTAATTATCTGTATAATGTAGCAAATACAATTTTTATTAATAATATAACAAGCAACTCGGCAAGTAATAGTCCAGTATTTACAAACCCAGGTAGCACAGGTAATGTGTTTAATGTAGATTTTAGTAATAATGCTTATTTTTTAGGTTATCCAAATAATACAAGTGGAAGCACTACATTAAATAGTCCTGATGCAAGATTTAGGCTATCGGCAACTAGCCCGGCAAAAAATGCAGGTATTATTCCTGGCACCGCTACTGCTACAGATTGTGGTGCTTATGGTGGTACAAATCCTTATAAAGCAAGTGGTATTCCGCCCATACCATCTTTTTATAAATTAAATGCACCAAGTTCAACTGCCACAGGCAATCGCTATACATTAACATTTCGTGTAAAACGCAATAATTAATTTTAATAACTCCCCTCTTTTAAAGTGGTTGGAGTGTTTTACTTTTTTTTATTAGTTTTTTGGTTTACCAAATAAAATATTCTTATGCAATATTTATCTCATTCTTTTATGAAAGCATTACCAAATGCTCGATACAAACTTGCTCTGTTATTGGCAATATGTTGTATCAACTTAACTGCTGTTGCACAAAGCCCAATTAATTATGTTGAGTATTATCTAGATCAAGACCCTGGCATTGGAAAAGCAATACCAGTAACTGTTACACCAGCTACAACTATTACTAATGCAACTTTTAATGTAGATGTGGCATCATTAAATTTGGGCATTCATATTTTAGCAAGTAGGGCAAGAACAGCAAGTGGTGTGTGGAGTATGGGGCATTATTGGTTTATATTTAAACCATACGTTCAAATTACACCTGCAGCAGTTGCAAACATTAGCAAAGTAGAGTATTTCATAGATAAAGACCCTGGTATTGGAAATGCCACTGCCATCACTATTGCAACTGGAAGTAATGATTTACAAAATGTTGCTTTTACCATTAATCCATCAACCTTATCAAAGGGAGTACATATTCTCGGCTCTCGTTCTATGAATAGTAATGGTGTTTGGAGTATGACAAATTTTTGGCTATTTAACAATGCTTTTGATAATATACCTACACCTAATGCAGCACCCAATATTACAGCTGTTGAATATTTTGTAGACAAAGACCCCGGCATTGGAAATGCAACGGCTGTTAGCATTACAGCGAGTAACAATATTGTTGATGCAAACATTAATGCTAGTATCGGCACACTAGGTGCTGGTACCCATCTAATAGGTTCAAGAGCAAAAGATGCTAATGGAAGTTGGAGTATGACAAACTATTGGTTATTCGTAAAACCGTTTACAAATATTACTCCAACAACACAGGTAAATATTACTTCACTTGAATATTATTTAGACTACGACCCTGGCTATGGCAAAGGCATTCCTATAACGATTACTCCTTCCATCAACTTAAAAGACCTCACTTTTGATGCAGATTTAACAGGTATCATTCCCGGAACACATTACTTAGTAGCAAGAGCAAAAGACGCCAACGGCAACTGGAGTATGGTAAATAATTGGCAGTTTACCATTACAGGTTCAATCCCAACAATGACAACATTGGTAAGCACTACAACTTTATGTGCAGGTTCAAC
>JAPLER010000340.1 GCA_026391115.1 Bacteroidota bacterium
AATTAAATTGATTCGAACGTTGAGTTAATTGGGCTACACGCGGCAAATTGAAAGAATTGAATGATGCAACATCACATTGCATATCTAAACTAACGAGATATTCTGTCTCATTCTGAAATGATTTTTGAAACTGTTTTCTTGTAGCTTCTATTTGATATTGTTCTGTTCTTGCTTTATCGGCTTCAGAAACGGATGCTGTTTCAAAAAGATTTAGTTGTCTTAAATAAGATAAATATAACGATGGATCTTCGGGTAAATCGGGAACAGTAATTTCTGGAATATTTTGAATAACAATATTTCTTTCAAATGGATTGTCGTCAAGAAAAACCATTGAATCGAAACCAATATTTAAAATCTCTTGTATATGCCTGATATTATCAACTTTTGTTTCCCAATTTGCCTGAAAAACAGCGATATCACTCAATCGTAGCACCATTTCTGGATGCTTTTCAAAAGGCTCTTTTGCAATGCTTTCTGTATTTTTACTACAAATTGCTAAAATAATTCCGCGTTCTTTTAATTGCTTTGCCCATTGTTGAACAAGACTAAAGGCTTTGCCTATTTTATAATCTCCAATTTGAATTTTTTCGAGCCCATCATCGCCAATTATACCACCCCACAATGTATTGTCTAAATCAAGTATTAAACATTTTTTAAATTTACCAACAGAGGCATTAATAATGTCAATTATATTTTTTGCGATTATCGAATAAAAAGTTGGATGAAATGCAAGGCTTGAATTGATATAAAATTTTTCATCAACTGCAACTTTATTTCCAACCTGTGCTACCAAGTAACTTATATCACAAATTAGTAAATTTTTCTTTGCTTCTGCCAAATACATTAAACCCATATTTATTTGACGAAGCTGAAACAAAAAGGAAGTATTTATTTTGCTTGCATAGTTGCCATATTCTCTATTATCATACTCATTAAAGTTTAAAAAAATTGTTCTGCAATTCAAATTCTCATTAATTAATTCATTTGCTGTATTAGCAAATTTTAAATAGTTGTCGGAAAATTTATTCTTATCCTGCTCGTTTGTAGAATAAAATTTTTCTAAAAGTTTATTGGTACAATTGAATACTATTACTACGGTAGGATTGAATTTGTAAAAGGCTGAATTTGTATCTAAAATTTGTCTTTCAACTTGGTCATACTCAGATTCATAAATGTCTAAAGCTAAATTTTCTTTTGCTGCAATAGTTTTTAAAGCTTTAGTAAAAAATTGCGTAGCACTATCACCCAATAAGGCTAACTTGATATTTCGAATAGATTCAACTTTCGTTTCTAAAATCTTCATAAAAATTATTGTATTCTATTTTTGCAAATGCTTATAAATTCATTGTTATAAGCATTTTTAGGGCTGTAATTATCAAAATCATCTTTAAAATTGGAAGTATATTTTTTACTCTGTAATAAACTTAATAAACCAATTTTAAAATGTCTTTTAAGCTTAAGTGCAGTAGTTATTTGCATTTTTTTAATTAAATATAAAATAGTGAGACTAACGGTTTGTAATTTAATTTTTACCGCATCAGTAACCATTTCATCAAGAATGTCTGCACTTTTAACGGTACTATTTTTTATTAATTCAAGCATTGCAAAACTTTCAATATTGCTTTTATAAACATCAATCCTTGATGATGCTTGATTTGGAGTTTCTCTAGGCCAACTTACCCAACCTTGAACTAATAAAATGTTGTATTGCATTGCAATTCTTAATCTTATTTCTGTATCTCCACTTGTATATTCTTCAGATAAACCACCAAGTTTTTTTAAAACATCTGTTTTAAAAAAATTGGCTGTAAAGCTTGAGTCTATTAGGTTTCGTTTACCAAAATAATTATTACAAAATACCTGTTTGGGGGTTAACAACGCTGGAAAAAGAATGTTGTTGCAATAATTTTTTTGAATCAGCAAGGCAGCATCTGGAAACTGATTTGCATAAAATAGTAAGTACTCAATTGCTGTTGGAAATATCACATCATCTCCATCAATAAAAATTAAATATTCACCTTTGGCTAGATTTATTGCTTTATTCCTGTTTGGATATTCTCTTAAATTTTTTTCGTTTCTATACGCAACAATTCTTTTGTCTTTGTACTCACTTACTATATTCCACGTTTCATCTGTACTGCAATCATCT
>JAPLER010000276.1 GCA_026391115.1 Bacteroidota bacterium
CTCTTGGGAAAAGTTCCAAGTAACCAATATTCCACTCTTGTGGTTTAAAGTCATCACACTCAACTACTGTAAAACCATTCAACTCACTCTCAAAAATGAAAGCTATTACTTTATTCATCCATCTTTTTTGAGCCAGCTTTGTTGTTGTTTCATCAGCAGTGCCATTGGCATCATAAATTAACCACGGCTCACTCAATACTTCCATTAAGGCATTACGCATTTGGCTTTTCAAATGCCCATCTTTTTTGATGTAATCAAATATTTTTAAAAGTTTGCCTCTATCAGGTGCATCAATATTATTTGCCAAATCTTCAGCAGTTTTAATGTCTAAAATTTGATAGCTTACATTTCTCTTTATCTGTTTTTTAATAACAGTTCGAGAACTGCGTTTGCTAGGCGTATTAGAGGCAATCTGTGTTTTATTTTTGCCTAATGAAACATTATAGCCAAATACTTTCATAATGTAAAAATTGAGCCTTTAAAAGGCATTTAATTAAATATTGTGTGTTCGTTTGGGCTGGCTGCCAATTCTGCGTAAACCTGTACCACCAGTTGTTACAGTTTCGCTGCCATCACCATTGTTTACTGTAACATTTACATTTACTGTTGGTGGGGGTAAATTCAATGCTTGTTTACCAATGCTAATTTTTTGCAAAGCTTCTAACGCATCATCGTGGTTTTTTATAACCTTTTCAGGCACTTGCTCATCATCGCTGCGTTGGTAGATGTTGTATAAAGCAATATCAATAGCAAGGTTTAATAGGTAGTAATTACGTGCAGTTGTAGTTTTGGTAAACTCATCAGCTACATTATACAACACCCCTGCTGTGGTAGCAATGGTGTCCTCTGCTGTTTTGCTGCTCATTGCTAATATTCCATTCTCATCTTCGGCAAGTAAAATATCTAACAACTCTACTGATATTTTGCTTTTATAATCTCCTTTGGTAACGTACATAATAATTATTTTGTGGTATAAACTACCATTTTTTCAATCTCTCTAAACTTTACACCTTTTTTGAAAGTGCCAGCCAAAAACATTGCTTTTAGATGCTGTTTACTTACTACTTTAAAATCGCCTTTTACTGCAATAACAAAGTGCTTCTTAAAATTCTTAGCTCGTAAAGCGTTGGCTTGTTTAATTGCTTTTTTGTACTTTCTTAAATGAAAAAAGATGTAAATTTTGTCTGCGATGTAACTTAACATTGTGTGTATATTTAGGGTGTTTAAAAATTATGGAAGTCTTGAAAGTTGAAAGTGCATACCATCCAGCCTAGAGAAATAACCACCCCAATCAAAACCAGCATCTAAAAAGCATTTAACGAAGCCTGTGCTTAAGTTTGGTTTTTGACCAAGTTGATTCCACGAAGCATTGACATCAATTGCAATTCCCCAACTATGTAAGCTTTGGCTAGTAGCACCACGTTGTGGGCGAATGTTGAAGCAGCCATCGAAGGTTTTTAACTCTTTAACAAAACCTCTTTCAATGAGGTGTTTAAAAGCTACTGTTAATGGTGCAACCATATCCTGATTGCAGTATAGTTTTTTTGGAATTATTCCAACTTCCAATTCAGTTGGAACATCCCATAATACCATATTATTTTCTAGTGTTGGAGTGCCGTATTTGGCAAAACAATCTTTTGGATAAATCATATAATAAAATTTTAAATCGAACGACTTGTGTTTTTCTTAAACTTACCAATGCGAATGCTGTTTTCTTTTCGTGGTTGGTTTTTATCAATCATCCAAATTGCACCTTCCAAAGCATCAGGTAAGTCATCATTTATTCTGCTGCCTTTTTCAATAGCTAGTAATTGAGAGCGTAAAAGCTTCATGCCTGTACTCTCTTTTTCTTTGATATTAAACTTTATCAAACTCCTTTGAAATAAGGGTTGCATTGTTTCAATCCTTTCAAACTTGTCTTCTTTTTTGCGTACATCATAGAACAAACGCAGTGGTCTGCATTTATCCTCTTCAACTCTTTCAAGTTCTTTTTTATGCACCTCCTCTTGTATAAAATTGGATTCCATACAATGTTTTATAGTGGTTTTATTATTCACCCACTCATCAACTTCAAAAGCATATTCCCACATATTTTTACTGGTGGTTTTTTCGCCCCAAGCTTTTAAAACGTGGTACTCTTTTTTATACTTGCCAAGCAATACCCAAGCCTTGTAATCGCTTTTGTCGTTGCTTTTATAACTTGGGTCTAAGTAGTGAATTAAAACACCCTCATATTTATCAAGTGGCAACGGCTCACACCAGTGTAGCCATTCAACTTTAAAAGTGCTACCTTCTTCAAATGGAGTATTTAAACGTTCACGTATAAATCCTGCACCTTCGCTTTCTCTAAGTGTAGCAATGGCTGTATTACTAAAATCAGGGTTTTCTTTCCAATTGCTCTCTCCTTTGGCATCAACAATATTTACTTTATGCACTTTTGATTTTATCTCCTCATCTGCTTCAATTAATGAGGTAACTGCATTGTCGTGAAATTTGTTTTGAGCAATAATTAACCACCATTCACGTGTCCATAATGCAGGCTTCAACTCCTCCATTACCCAACGTTTATCTTCATTGGCTATATCTAAATTCTTTAACTGCCTTGCAGCGTTTAAATCATCTACAAGCCCATAGTTTGGACGCTTCCATTTAAACCTATATCCACGAGGCGATTGGTTTTTACCAAAGCCATAAAAGGCAACACCATCTTTGGTTACAAACTCTCCATCCTCCCAACTTCCATAACTCCATTGCTGCCCAAAATCTGCGATGATGCGTTGATTGGCTTGTAAGTTGGCTTGTAAATCGTCTAACTTAGTTCCTGCCATCCCCTCATTTAAACTGCCTACAATAACACCATTTAAACGTTCGTTAAACTTTAAATAAAGTGGTAGAAATAAACCCAAGTGTGTACTCTTTGCGAAGCCTCTGCTCCATTGAGCTAAGTATATATTATTGGGCTTATCTACAATCTCTTTTTGTATGGTTTTGTGAAACTTTGAAAAAGGTGCATAGCAGTATTCAGGAAAATAATAATGACAAAAGGCTTCATAATTATTCAACAGCTTTTTTATACGTTGTTGTTTTTGGCTGCTACTTTCATCAATAAGAATTTGAGTTGATGTTTTGATAACATCAACCAGCTCTTCAAAGCTCTGTAAATATTTATTGTTTTTGTTAGGCAGCATCTTGCAATTGTTTAACCTTCTCTTTCATAAATTCCATCATCAATGGTGCAAGTAATTTGGCAGCTTCTAAATGAGTGGTGGCAATGCTTTTGGCAAATTCACTAAGCACATTGTAGTATGTGCCAATGTTCATTTTCTTTTTTAGCTTTTCAATGCTATCAGCCATTTTGTGTAAAGCATCTACTTCGCTGGGTGTTAGTGTTCTTTCTGCATCCAACGCCTCCTTTTGTTTATTAGCAATCATTGTGTAATAGTTGCTAATAATTTTTTCGGCTGTTGCTTGTCTAGCTGTACGTTGCATTTCCCAACTATCCTCCTCTGCCCACTTGCCAACTTTAGCAGCAGAAACGTTGATTATTTCAGCAACTTTTTTTAAAGTCAAATCGCTGTTTATGAATAATTCAGCACCCTGCAAACGTTCTGTGGTTTTAGCTCTTCCCATTTTTACTTGTATTACAATACAAAACTCGCCCCTATTGAAAAAAATAAAAAAAGTGAGTTTCTATATGGTAAATAAACTTTACTATATAGGTTAAAACCCTTTACCATAAAGAATTTGCAATTTTTTGAGCCTGAAAAACGACACCATTTTTACATCCTCAAGGCGAAAGCAAAACAGTAAAATATGGCATTCAAAAAAACATTTGTACTAAGCACGGAAGCAGTAAACACTTATGGGTTTGTTGTTTTAACTGCTGGTATCAATATTGATAGTGCTAAAAAAAATTGCCCTTGTTTTTATGACCATAATACTTGGGAAGTGCCATTAGGTCATTGGGAAAATTTGCGTAAAGAAAACAATCAATTATTAGGTGACTTGGTAATTGAAGGAAGCAATGAAAGAGAGAAACAATACATTACCAAAATTGAAAATGGAGACATTAAAGGTGCAAGTATTGGAATGGATACTTTGCAATGGGATTTAACCCCACAAGCTGTTTTGTTGAATGGACAAACAAAACCTACACTTATAAGTTGCGATTTGTTTGAAGCATCTATTACTCCTCTTCCTGGTAACAACAACGCACTTGCATTAAAGCACGATGGTAGTTTGATAACGCTTAATTCAAATAATCATAAAAACATTATTCCAAATTTAAAAAATACAGATATGAAGCAAATTGCTTTAAAAATTGGATTGGCTGAAACAGCCACAGAAAATGAAATTGTAACAGCCATCAATGCTTTACAGTTAAAGAGCCAACAAGGCGAGGCGTTCCAAACAGAAATGTTAAAAGATGCTGATAAGGATTTGACAGACGACAACAAAGAGGTTTTTGTTGAGTTAAGTAAAACAAATCCAGCTAAGGCTTTAAAGTTTGCCCAACTAAATAAAAAAGTTGATGATACTGAAAGTACAGTTGAAACAACCCAAGGTAAAGCAACTGCTACTGTAGTTAAAGATGTTAAGGTTTCTGCATTGTTAAAACGTAGTGCTGGAGATAACAGCCAGCACGATAATAAAGATGGCAAAGACACATTTGACTATTTGCAAAAGCACAATAGTGTTGAACTTTCACGTATTAAAAAAGAAGACCCTGAAAAATACAACCAACTTGCTACTGACTATGGCAATGGTATAAGATACACAGGTAAATAGTAAAACCCTTATTACTAACTACACATTGTAATTAACAACAATTATTAAAAATTTCAATTTATAAAAATGAAGACAACAATCAAAAATTTAGTGTCGCTTTTCTTAATAGCGATTATGTCAATTGTTCTATCGAACATTACAGGCTTTGAGCCTATGCCAATTGCTGGTGTGCTTTTAGTTGCTGGTGTTGCAGTGTATGTAACAAGAGTAAAAAACCAATCAAATGTGATGTTTGAAGGATTGGCAGCGGAGGTGTGGATTCCAATGGTTAAAGAAGACTTTTACCCTAAAAATAGTTTCCTTAATGGTGCTATGGATTTGAGTTCTTTAGTTAATAACGATAAAATAAATTTTGCAGAGGCTGGAGCTGACCCTACTGTATTAAAGAACAATACAACTTACCCAATTAATGTGGTAAAGGCAGCAGATACACCAAAAGCGATTACGCTTGACTATTACGATACAGAGAGTACTTGGGTTGAAAATGCAACTGCTATTGAGCAGGCGTATGATCAAAAAGTATTGTACACCAATAAGCATAAAAAGGCATTGCTTAAAAAATTGGGTATGGATGCAGCTTATGCTTATGCACCAACACAGGATGACAGTGCCACAAAGAACAAAGTAATAGCATTGGGTAGTGGTAGTATTATAGATGCCATTATTGATTTACGTGCATTTTATGATGGTGTTGATGATGATGGTAGCGAAAGACACTTAGTGCTAGACCCTAGCCATTTGGCAATGATTAGCAAAGAAGATAAAGTGCTTTATAAAGCGATGTTAGCTGAAGAGGGTGCTACGTTCTTTGGTTTCAAAATGTGGAACTACAGCAAGAACCCAATATATGTAACTTCTACAGGTGTAAAAGCTGCTGCTGGTGCTGCTTATGTAAGTGGTACTCACAATAAATCTTCATTCTCATTTCTAGGTAGTGAAGTAATGAAAGCAATCGGTACAATGGAAATGTTTAGCAAGTTAAAAGACCCTGATTACAAAGGTGACATATTCAACTTCCAAATGCGTGCATTGGTTGGTAGAGTGAGAGCTAAATATGCAGGTGCTATATTGAAATAGGAATTTTAATGTGTGGTAAATAATAGGGTGTTTATCAATGGCAAAGGGTAGGTGCAGCCCTGTAAGGTTACACCTCCCATCGCCCTATAACTTGAAAAACAGATAAGATGAGCAGACACGACACTTTGATTGGAATAGGTAGTGGATTGACTGGAGGGGTTATTAAATATGCAGCAATTGCAGAGGTACAAGTGAGCTTTAACCATAAACTATTTGAAAGTGTTTTAATTGCTTTTTTATGTGGGATTGCTGGTATGATTGGTAAAGAATTATTTAACTGGGGCAAAAAAAGAATTGCCAAAAAAAGAAGTAAAAATGTGGGAGAGACTTAACAAGGTACAAATTCAAAATGTTGTAACAATCATTATAGTGCTTACTTGTAGTTGGCTAGTTATTTCAGGCAAATACAAAGCAGAACATAAGGAACTCATCAACAAATATTTTGATTTATCGCTTGCTGTTGTGTTGGGTTGGTTATTCACTTTCAACAAAAAAAATAATGCGTAATTTTTTATACATACTGATTTTGGTTGCTGCCACAAGTTGTAGTAAAAAAATGCTGCCATCTGAAACTATTGTAAAAGATAGCACTGCTACCAGTATTGTATATATACCTAAAGACAGCATTATAAAAATTGCTGGAGACAGCGTTACCATTCACGATACTATTCCTTGCCCTGATGCAGTTTACCACAAACAAGTAACTAGCAATAAAGGCACTCTAAAAGCTACTGTTGATATAAACAAAGGCAAACTAAATATTGATTGCAAACAAGATAGTTTGCAACAACGCATTAGTTGGTTTGAAAAGGAAGTTGAACGCTTAAAAAATCATTTTGAATATAAACAAATACCAGTACCTACACCAGTGCCTACACCATATATTCCTAAATGGGTGTGGTACTTAACAGCAATAAACCTGTTATCGCTGGTTTGGAAGTATCGAAGTTTTTTGTTAACTACTATAAAAAAAATTTAAAACAAATAATTTTTAAAATGGCAAAATCTGCATTAAATAAAAATAAACCTGCTGTAAATAACGCTGCTACAAAAAAAGCAGATATTAATAACGGCAAAGCTGGTGACACTAAAACACCACCTGCTAAAGTTAAACATATTGTTACTGAAGAGGATTTGACAAACAATCCTGATTTGGTTACACAAGGTGTAAAGGTTGGTGATGAA
>JAPLER010000038.1 GCA_026391115.1 Bacteroidota bacterium
GCAGCTCTTTGTACAAGCAACGTTTCTTGGCTTATCACATTGGCTTGGCGAGGAGATGCTGCCCGTAAAAAACATCCATACCTCTCTATAGTTGAAATAACTATTTATTAACCTTCATACTTCAAATAAAGCAAGGATTTTTTCTTTGAAAAAAGATTTATATCTACTCTTGTACAATGAAATATTTGTTTGTAATTGCTTTATTCATTTCACTTTTTAGTAAGGCACAATCCATTGAAGGCACAATCATTAGTGCAGATAATAAAATGCCTGTTGCAAATGCTAGTGTATATATTAGTGGTACATCAATAGGTGTAGTTTCAAACGAAAAAGGCTTTTTTAAAATTACCACTTTGCCAAGTGGCTCATTAATTTTAGTTGTAAGTAGTATAGGCTATGAAACCTATAGTTATTCATTTGTAGCCAATGAGCTTAAACCCATTTCTATTAGCATTGAGTTAGCAATTAAAGCCAAAGAAATTGATGCTGTAACAGTTACCGTTTACGAAAAAGATGGTTTTAAAAAGTGGGGTCAATTTTTTATTGATAATTTTATTGGTAAAATGAGTGAAGCAAAAGATTGTGTGATTAAAAATCCTGAGGTATTGAGATTTAAAAGGGATAAAGCACAAAACACCTTGCTTGTAAAGGCTTTTGACCCTTTAATAATTGAAAATAAACATCTAGGATATACTTTAAAATATGATTTAGAAGGGTTTGAATATAATTTTAAAACAGGTGTTTTGTTGTATTATGGATACCAGTTTTTTACTGATTTGGAAACCAATCGTAAAGGAAAAAAAAGGCGTTGGAATAAGAAAAGATTGGAAGCTTATTCAGGGTCGATGATGCACTTTATGAGGGCTTTATATGATAATAGAATAGAAGAAGAAGGCTTTGAAGTAAGGCGATTAATAAAGCGACCGAATGTTGAAAAAGAAAGGGTGAGAAGTATTATGAAAGCTAAATTTACTAATGGTAATCCTTTTAGAATAACTATTGGAGAGCCAGTAAATACAGGTGATTCAAGTGCTTACTACAATAATATTATGAGCCAACCCAATGAAGTAGCTTATTTAATAAATAAAACCTTAACAGCCGACAGCATTTGTACATTACTGGATGATAAATCGAAATTGCTGAGCTTTGATAATTACTTGCAAGTAGTATATAAAAACAAAATTGAAACTATAGAATATTTGCAACAAAACATTAAGACCGCTAATAAACAACCCTCGGTAATAAATTCACAAATTGTTTTGCTTGGAGAGAAGAAAATTAAGGTATTTAAAAAAGGTAATTATTTTAACCCTACAGAATTATTGAGCATTGATTGGTGGAGCTGGAATGAAAAAGTTGCCACACTTTTACCATTGGATTATGAGGTTGAGAAATGACAGTTTTAGTTATACAACCATTTGTTAAAGCAAAGTCCATTTGCCTTATTATTTTGGCTTGGTAAGGAGACATTGCCAGGAAAAAAAACAGACATATATCCTATTTTAAGGCACTATTTTGCATTTCGTACACAAAAAACTGCATTTCGTCCCAAAAAATTGGTAGATAGTTTAGGTTGCTTTTCTTTTGATGCAAAATATTTTTTAGATAAATCCAATATCCTATGCCAAGCCATAAAAAATACTATGGAACAAATACGCAATGTTAAAAACTGGCAATGGATAGCTTGGGGCATATTAGCTGTTAGCATTATTATAAAAGCATATTACTACAATAAGATAAAGTACAACAAGAGCTTTGTAGAATTTTTAAAGGATTATTTTAATTGGGCTCCAATAGTAGTTATAAAAAATTTTGGAGCCGATAAATACCGCCGACAATATATGAGGGTTAACAACAAGTGTATGGTAACACTATGGCTGATGCTGTTATTGCAATTGTTATTATTATTTGTGGAAGAAAAGGCAAAAAGTTAGCGAGTAAAAAATTGTACACTATTTCTTCCCTGAAACTTCCCCTTGCAAGGTTTTGTTTAAAGCCAAAGGGGTTATACAACCCTTTGTACAAGCAACGTCTTTTTGCATTATCATATTGGCTTGGCAAGGAGAGAGGTTGTTAGGAAAGGAACGAAATTGTATTGTATAACTCATCATAAATAATTTTCTAACACCTATAGTAAGACACAAATCAAGGCTAGGAGGATTGGCATTGTTTAAGTAACCATATTGAATATATCATTGAAAGTTCAAATTAAAAATTTCAACTTTTTTTATGTTGCTTGTAATTTTCAGCAATCTATTGCAACTAATCTATTGTTAACAGTCTAGACAAATATTTCACAACAATAATTTTTATAATATGTTTATTACAAATAAAACACAACAAAAAAAAGAAATGAATACAATAAAGATTGCTGCAATAGTTACTTTTATTGTAATAATGCTAGTTGGGTATAACTCCAAAGCACAAACAAAATCTACTACTCCAACAAATTTATATGCCATTACAGGGAATGGATTAAAGGATACGTCTTGGCTTTTTGGTACATATCATTTAATTAATGATAGTTATATAAACGAAGTGCCTTATATAAATACAGTATTCAATAAATCAAAAGGGGGTAGTGGTAGAAATTGTAATGGATTCTTCTAAGTTAATGGCTGCATATTCAAGTGGAATGATGTTGAATAAAAAATTAACAGATTTATTAGATAAACCTTTTAGTGATAGTTTAGATGTGGAGCTAAAAGCCAATGTTGGTGCTAGTTTAGAACAGCTCAATCAATTAAAACCAATGAATATTATGCTTGCATTATCTATGACATATTTAATAAAAGACAATGAAGCAATAATAAAAAAATATACAGGAAAACCCCTAGATGTATTTTTTGCAGAGCAGGGAAAGTTAACAAGTAAAAGTATTACAGCACTTGAAACCATTGAAGAACAAATGGATATTTTATTTAACAAAACTTCAATTGAAGAACAACTCAATCAACTGAAATCTTTTATTAGAACCAAAAATGAAAGCATTAAATCTGGTAATGAGTTAATGAATAGCTGGTTTGCACACGACCTTAATAAAATGTACACCATATCTGAAGATGCAATGAAATTGTATGGTAGTGAAGATGATTTAATAAAAAACCGAAATAATAATTGGATTAAAAAATTACCTGGCATTATTACAAAACAATCTACATTTATAGCAGTGGGTGCTTTGCATTTACCTGGATCAAATGGTATTGTAAAACAACTACAAAAACTTGGCTACATACTTACACCCATAAAATTATAAATGTGAGCGAGACACAATTTTTAGAACAAATAAAACAAAATCAAGGCATCATTTATAAGCTAGTAGCATTGTATGCAAATGATACAGAAGAAAAAAAAGATTTGTATCAAGAGGTATTACTACAAGCTTGGAAAAGTTATACTTCTTTTAGAAATGATTCTAAACTTAGCACATGGTTATATCGCATTTGTTTAAATACAATTTTAACACTTCAACGAAAACAAAATAAAGTTGATTATAAAGATTCATTAGAACAAATTGCTCCTTCAATTGAAAACAAAGCCATTGAAAACGAAGATAAAATAAGACTTAGACAAGCCATAAGAAAATTATCAGAAACAGATAGGGCTATTATTTCTATGAATTTAGATGGATATGAAAATGCTGAAATAGCAGATGTATTGGGCGTTTCAAATAATCATATCGCTGTTAAACTACATCGCATTAAGCAACAATTAGGTAATTTTTTAAAACAATAACAATGAGTATCGAAAATATATGGCAAGATGAAAATAATGGTCAGGACATTGATTTAGTTACCTTATTACAAAAGCCTAAATTATTAAATCTTGTTTCGCATCATCCTTTAGAAAAACTAAAGAAAAATTTATTGATAAATATAATATGGGGCAGCCTTATTTGTATACTTTACATTTTCATTATTATTCATTTTCAAATATGGCAAGTACAATTATCTATAAGTATTGTATTACTTTTTTCTCTTTGGGCTTTATATACTGCTTTTCTTGAGTATAAAAAATTAAACACCAATGTGTCGGCAAACACCGCTTTGCTACAAGAAATGAAAAGACATAATGAATCTATTACAACTTGGTTAATAACCCAACAAAAAGTAGCCTTAATTATTTATCCTATCAGTGCTGCTGGTGGTTTTATGTTGGTTGGTGTAATAGGTTCTGGAAAACCAGTAGAAGTATTTATGAGCAAGCCTTTTGTAATAATTTCATTAATAATTACTGTTATCATACTAGTTCCTATTTGTTACTACTTAGCTAAGTGGATGTGTAATTATAGTTTTGGAAAACATTTAAAAGCATTGCAACAAAATATTAAAGATTTAGAGGCAGAAAAATAAATTTTTATCGTTTGTAATTTTATTTAACCTTTTGCAACTAATAAATAAAAAAAATGGAAACAACATCGAAAACAACACCTAAAACAAGAAACTTAAATAAACCAGGTTATATTATTTTTTTAGCTCTAGGTATTTTTTTTCTTGCAAAAAAAGATTTTGGACAAGCTATTATTTATTGGGGATTAGCTTTGGTATTCGACCCATTTAATATTAAAACACCATTTAATAAACGTCCATTTTATCAGCAAGCTTGGTTAATAGTTCATTTGTCAATTACCTTAGCCTTATTCGTTTTGATGCTAATTAAATAACCCACACGAATGATAGAGTTATAGCCAATGGTGAGAAAAATCTTAAAAAAATGCAAAAAAATGACAAATATGAGACTACAAATTAGATTTAATGGAATCGTGCTTCCAATGATTGTTGCTTCAATATTATTGAATTCTTGTCAATTAGGTCGCTTTGTTTTTTACAACTTTGCAGATATAAAAGATCATAAAAAATTTCAGTCAAGACCATTAACTGCCGATGCTTCACCTTACAAATCAAACTACTAATTCAGGTAAATTCCCAAAAGAGTTGAATGGAATTCCGTTTGATAAATTCCTTGAGGATAATAAAACTGTTGCTTTTTTAATAATTAAAAATGATACAATTCAATATGAAAAATATTTCAAAGGTTATGACAAGCTAAGTATTGTTCCCTCATTCTCAATGGCAAAATCCGTGACATCAATTTTAATTGGTTGTGCTATTGACGAAGGATTGATTAAGTCTGTTGACGAGCCAATCACTAACTATGTTCCTGAATTGAGAAAAAATGGTTTTGATAAAGTAACTATTAAGCACCTTTTACAAATGACATCTGGTATAAAGTTTAATGAAAGCTATATAAACCCATTTGGAGATGCTGCTTCATTTTATTACGGACTTAATCTTAGAAAAAAAATTAGTAAAATGAAGTTAAAAACAGAACCGGGAAAACAATTTGAATATGTAAGTGGCAATACACAACTATTAGGTTTGGTTTTAGAGCGTTCTTTAAAGGGTAAGACAATCACTTCATATTTACAAGAGAAAATTTGGACACCACTTGGAATGGAATATGACGCATCTTGGAGCATTGACAAAAAAAAGGATGGCTTAGAAAAAACGTTTTGTTGTTTAAACGCAAGAGCAAGAGATTTTGCCAAAATTGGTCGGCTTTACTTAAATAATGGCAATTGGAACGGCAAACAAATTATTTCTCAAAATTGGGTGGAAGAGTCAGCCAGAGTTGATACTGCAAATGGTGGCGTGGTATTTTATAAATATCAATGGTGGTTACCAACTGCATTAGACAATTTCCGTAAAGAGAACCATAATTTAAAAAATCCCAATAAAGAAAAGATAGAGCTTAGCACAGACAAAGATTTTATGGCAGAAGGCATATTAGGACAGTTTATTTATGTTAATCCGACAAAAAAAATGATAATTGTTCGACTTGGAAAGAATGAAGGAAAGGCAGACTGGTGGAATGTTTTCACATCATTGGCAAAAGTATATTGAAAATGAAAAGAACCACTGGCTATAACATCTGGTTTGGCATTATTGGGGCTTGACGAATATTTCCTCAGCATTTGTTCTTTATTGTACTTTAGTTCGGGCAGGACGTTATAAATTTGGCTTATGAATAAAACATCAGCAATATTGCAATCATTGGGCTTCAGTTATGGGCAGACGGAATACTAATTCCCCAACAAACGCCTAGCCTTTTTCGGTTTAAGACAAGATATTATTGGCAGACTAGACAATGACATTATTAGTTTTGACACGGTATTATACAGCCTTAAACCTGTAACTATTTATAGAAACAAATTTTTGGTTCAAGAAGTAGACGTTGCTAGTAAAAGAGAATGTGTTAGCTTATTTAAAACTTATATCTACAATCTATCATAATAAAACGTTGGATCGCAAGCTGCACCACCATAACGAGATAAAAATATTAATTGATTATTAAGAACTCTCACGGAATCGTTTATTGTAATTAGCATTCCATTTACGTAATATTTTTTCTGCAAATAAAAATCACCAGCTGTATTGGCAGTTGCAATGGTATATATACCACTATCTATATACGATATGGATGATGTAGGATAAATTGATATGAAACTATCAACACCAAAAAACTCAATAGTTTGTCCATTGCCTGGCAAATAAGTTAATGTACCTGTATTACCACCTTCTGATTTTCTAAGCTCCCATTTAGAGTTTTGAAAGGGTGACGTTGTAACCATTTCATTTGTGGTGGTTTCTTTTTTGCAAGCAACAATTGCAATTGATAGTGTAAAACAAAAAGCTAGATATTTCATTGTATGTGTTTGCTAATATTGACTAGTATTATAGTTAAAACATTGCATCAGATTAAAAATTTTTTCCCTGAAACGTATTCTTGTATAGCTTAGTGTAAAGCCCAAAGGCCATTTTGGTTATTTAGACATTTGTAAAAGCAATGTCCCTTTGATTTAGCATATAGGCTGGGCAAAGGGACGTTGCTAGGAAAAGATATTTGTGCAAATTGTTTGAAGAAAGAAGCTTAATCTATCAATTCTATATTCACAACAGCTTGTAGTAACAGCCTTTTATTGTTTTGTTGGGCATTAGCGGTTACTTGTATAATTTTTTCTATTTCTTTTTGCAGTTCGGCTATTCGATTATTAGTCTTTTCATCTGGTGTGCCATTTCTTTCTTGTGCCACAAAATTTTTAACTTTATGAAATTGTATTTTGGTAGAGAAAACATTCATCAAAATTTCTTTGGCTTCCTCTCCGGAAAAGCTGCCAGCTATTAAATTTAACTGTTCATTATTTTTCATATACCTATTAAGTTTGCTGGCAATTTTTTAATGGTGTATACACAAGCAATAATACCTAGTGCGATAAAAAGCTTGCTTATAATAACATCACTCGTTGTGAATGATGTTATTACAAGTGTAGCTATAATGAGTAACCACAAAGTGGCTTTAATAGTGCTTTTATTCATTTGATTCAATTTTAATAATTGCCTCAACATTTATTTTTTTGTTGTGGGATATAATAAAGCCTCTCAGTTCGTTCAACTCGTTTTGTAGCGTTTTTATTTTGGCTTCTCTATTTTTAATATCCTCTTCTGTGGCGTTTGCGTTTATTTTGTTTTCGTGATACTTAATTTTAATTTGTATCATTTGTGTTATCAAATCTAGTGTATCGCTGTCGTTAAAAGTTCCTTGTATTAATTGTATGTTCATATCGTTTTTTTTATTGTCCTTGTCCTAATGAATATCCAGCTTTACCATCAAATGAATATAAGTTTTCAGTTTTGATGGTATCAATGTTTTCATTAGCTGCACTTTTTAAAAGTTCTATAATACTTGTTTTTTGTATTTCAGTTCCTTCATTTGGTTTAAACCTGCATCTCCAATGATCTGTACAAAATGTTTCTCTAAATCCATCTGGCCAAACTTTAATTCCCCTGTTTGTAATCATAGAGAGTTTTATTCCATTACTTTCAATACGCTTTACTTTTTCTGCTAATTCATTAGGGTTAGAACCGCTCCAATGAACAAAAATATCTACACCAACTAATTCTTTTTTTGCAGCAGGTTTACGGTTGTATTTAGGTAAATTCAAAGCAGCGTTGTTGGCATAAGAAACAGATTTTAATATTGAAGGCTTTTTACCAAGATTTTCAATTACTGCTTTTGCAAATTCCTTTGTTCCAAGTTTTTGCTTGCTTGTTCCCTCCTTAAAAATATCGTAAGTATGAGTACCATCTTCCAATGTTTTAAGCCAAGCGTTTTGAACCTTTTCTGCTATTTCTGTTTGCCCAATATGATTCAACATCATAATAGCTCCTTGCAATAAACCTGATGGGTTGGCTACATTTTGTCCTGCTCTTCTTGGGGCAGAACCATGTATAGCTTCAAACATAGAACACTCCTCGCCTATGTTAGCAGAGCCTGCTAAACCCACTGAACCAGTTATTTGTGCTGCCACATCACTCAATACATCTCCATATAAATTTGGCATTACAATAACATCAAATAACTCTGGTGTATCTGCCATTTTAGCTGCACCAATGTCTATAATCCAATGTTCGTTTTCTATTTCAGGATATTCTTTAGCAATCTCATCAAACACTTGGTGAAACAAGCCATCTGTTTGTTTCATTATATTATCCTTAGTAAAACAGGTTACTTTCTTACGGTTTTGCTGTTTGGCATATTCAAAAGCATAACGAACTATTTTTTCGCAACCAGGTCTGCTAATTAGTTTAAGACATTGTACCACTTCATCTGTTTGTTGGTGTTCAATACCAGCATACAAATCCTCTTCATTCTCTCTTACAATCACAATATCCATTACAGGGTGCTTAGTACTTACAAATGGATGCAAACTTGTGCAAGGTCTTACGTTTGAATACAGTCCAAGGAATTTACGAGTGGTAACATTTAAGCTTTTGTAGCCACCACCTTGTGGTGTGGTGATGGGTGCTTTTAAGAAAACTTTGTTTCGTCTAATGGTTTCCCACGATTCAGCAGCAATACCAGCAGTATTGCCTGCTAGATAAACTTTTTCGCCAACTTCAATTTCATCAATTTCAAGTTTGGCACCAGCCGCTAAAATTATTTCTAAAGTAGCGTCCATTATTTCAGGTCCAATTCCATCACCTTTTGCAACCGTTATTCTTGTCATAGTGTTTGTGTTTTTTATTTAACGATGCAAAAATGTAATTTCTTATCAATAAATTTTATTTATATTTGTAATATAAACCATAAAAAATATTTATGAATTATACATTAAATCAATTACAAATTTTTTTAAAAATTGTACAAACACAAAGCGTAACTAAGGCTTCTGAGGAGTTGCATTTAACGCAACCAGCAGTTTCTATTCAACTAAAAAATTTTCAAGACCAATTTGATATACCCCTAAAAGAAGTTGTTGGTAGAAAAATTTATATCACTGATTTTGGAAGAGAAATTGCGGAAGCTGCAGAAAATATCATCCAGCAAGTTGAAGCCATCAATTATAAAACATTAGCTCATAAAGGTCAATTAACGGGTAGATTAAAAATTTCTGTAGTGTCAACAGGTAAATATGTAATGCCCTTTTTTCTCTCAGATTTTATGAATCAACATTCAGGAATAGAACTATTGATGGACGTTACTAATAAGAATAAAGTGATTGAAAGTTTAGAAAAAAATGAAGTTGATTTTGCACTTGTTTCTATTTTACCCACTACAATAAATATTGAAAAACTGGATTTACTACAAAATAAGTTATACCTAGTAGGCAGCAGTAGCAACAAATTAATAAAGGGAATGAAGTCAAAAGATTTTTTCAAAGATTTGCCATTAATTTTTAGAGAAAAGGGTTCTGGTACAAGACAAACGATGGAGAGCTTTATACAGCGTAATAATATTTCGGTATTAAAAAAAATGGAATTGACCTCAAATGAGGCAGTAAAGCAGGCATTGCTAGCAGGTTTGGGATATTCTATTATGCCTTTAATTGGTATTAAAAATGAATTACAAAACAATGAATTGAAAATAATTCCAGTGAATGGTTTACCCATTAAAACTACTTGGAGTTTAATATGGTTAAAAGGAAAGAAGCATACGCCCGTTGCTCTGTCACTATTGAATTATTTAAAGAAAGAAAAAGCCAATATTGTTCAGGAAAAATTTAATTGGTACGAACTGTACTAGATGGGTTTGTTTCATTGTAACTTTTCAGTCTCAGCGTCTCCCAACAACTAAAATTTGCTATAATAAAAACAATTAGTATTAGCAATAATGTTGTGGTTGAGTAAGTATCTATATGAAAGTGTTTTGATTTACTTTTTTTAATATTTATAAATAACGATGTCTATTTTAACTATGCTAAATGGTGCTTATGGCATTTTGGCTTTTTACATTGCTTATACTTTTATTATTAGCAGTGTATTAATTTTAGAAGAGTTCCAAAATGAATTGCTTTTTTTATATAGTAGAAAGACTCGAGTATAAATAATTATTTACTATAAGTATTATGCATAGCAACACGTCTTAAAGTATATGTTTTTTACTTGCCATACATTTTAATTTTTACAAAAGCACATCTACAAACAGCCTTCTATAACCTATTAATATTGGTATTTTTATACATAGTTGTGTAATTATACAAACTGAAATTGTTATCACCTTTACTTAAGTTGTGATATATAAAAAATAATTTGTTTATGTGTCAAAAATGACATCCATAAACCAAGTTATAACAACTTATTTCGCAATGTCGATATGCAAAAGAAAGAATTAGCAACTAAAATTGGGTTCAATATACGCAAGATTAGAAAAGCAAGAAACTGGACCATTAAAGCCCTTGCCTTTGGAGCAGATATTGAATATACACAAGTGAGTAGAATAGAAAGAGGTAAGATAAACACATCTGTGTATCAGCTATACATAATTTCTCGAGCATTAGAAATCAACATTACCGTTTTATTTGAAGGGGTTTAATACTCGAAATAATAAGAAGTACATTAGGATAACAAATAATGTAAATAATTTAAAAATGAGCATTGAAGAAGTTGCAGCATTTGCCGACAGATTTGCAACACATAATGAAAGAATTATTCTGACATTGAAAGATAATTCGATATTACGAGGACATTTTATTAATAATCCTAGGCTTTCAAAAAAGAAAGATAACTATTGGAATTTTGTAATACTGCTGATAGATGATAAGAATAATACTAAATTAACGGTTAATGGCGATGATATATTGGATATAAAAAAAATACGTATTTTTTAGCTATAAATAATTCCTAGAAAACCACAAGAGTAAAATAATAGGCAATATTAGCGAAATTGCACTTGCCTAATTTATTCTCTGTTTAAAAAGTCGTTTTAACCTAAACGGCTTTTTAAACAACTTAACTTGTATTTCTAAATTTATCCTTATGAAACAGAAAAAAGCTTAGTCAACGTCTGCAATTTTTGAGATAATATTTACATATTTTTTATTTAATAAAATAATTCCAGTATTCTACAACAGCGGGTGGGCTTACATTGCTGTATATAATTTTGTCATAAATAGAGAAAGCCTCAGCTGTGCAAGATTTAATGTCGCTATATGCAGTGTCTTTTTGGTTGTTATAAGTTTGCCCTAGTTTATTGCCTGTAATAAAATAATTCTCGGTGTAAACTGCACCACTTCCATCTTCTGTAATTACTTTTCCATTTGCTAAAAATTCTTTAAACATTCCTTTATTATAAAATGTATCAAAAGGATTGCCTGAGCTGCCAGTAGTAATGGTTTTATACCAAAGCCATTTGCCTTGTAGTAAAGTTTTATAATCGGTTGTGGTAGTTATATTGTCATCTTTTTTGCAAGCCAATAAAACAGTGATGCATATAAATGCAATGGTGAATAGTGTTGTTGTTTTTTTCATTTTTTGTGTATTAAAAACTATGTTCAATTACTTTTAAATTATCATTTTCAGGGTATTGTGTTCTTGCCATTCTAGTTACTAGTATGGTATATTTTTTACCACTTTTAAAAGTGTATGTCAATCCTGGCATAGTCGGCATTACAGCAGTTTGTGTGTAAGTGCCAGCGGGTATTGTAGTAAAATTTAATAAAGATGGATTGTTTAAGTTATCTAAACTATACCTGCCTTGTGTAGCCAGATTTATTTGGTGTTGTGTGCTGGTTAATTCAACATTGGGTATCATTTGCTCTTGGGTTTTATTCATCTCTGCTGGTCCAACTGTTGGTACTGCAATAATAAATCTTATTTTGGCATAGCCAGATGAAGCAGTTGTAAAATCATTCTCTTGAATAACTATTGGAAAGTTTTGATAGCCGTTTGGAATAATGTGTTTTTGGGCTGTAATTATGCTATGTACTTTATTTGAATTTAGATTAAAAACAGAGTCATAAATAGTTGCTGGAATATTATTGCTGTTGCTATTAAGTGTGTAATGGTGTATTCTTATACTGGCATCATCAAGTATAGTATTGGTATTACCTAATATCACAATCATTCTATTACTATCATTACTAATTGTGGTGTCTAATTTACTATTGGTTAATTGCCATTTATCAACAACAGTAAAAGAACCATTTTTAAAATTATTGTTGATGCTACTAAATTCAATAGTGATTTTATTATTATTTGCTACAACTATGTTGGGCGTGTACTTGGTGCAACTGCATAGCATTAAAATAAAAGCACCTATAAAAAATTTGTTCATATTCTAGGGATACAGTATTAAAACGATTTTAGATTTTTAATATTGTTTTATTATCTAATCTCTAGCTCAGATTCGTGTTTCACAAAATTGCAATCTCAATAAATAAAACAACTTAGTGAGAAACGAAATAAAGCAATGTGACTTAGTAATTGATGTTGATTAAGTTTTATGTTGCTTACTTAAAATCAATATGCAAATACTCTTTTAATTTATATGAAGGTATGGCAAAAGCAATGCCCTCTACTCCAAAGCCAAACAACTTTGATGTAACAACCCCATACAATACAGCATTTTCGTTAAACAATGGTCCGCCGCTATTGCCTTTGTTTAAGTTCATATTAAGTTGTATTAGATTTATGCTATCAATAATTCTTTCACTTGAAATAATACCTTTTGCTGCACTTTGTCCAAGCTCGATAGAACTTGGAGTTCCTATAGTATAAACTTCTTCAAAAACCTTTTGTTTTTTTTCTGTTAAAATTTCAAAACATTTTTCAAATCCACTTTCAACTTTAATTAAAGCAATATCTATCTTCTTATTTCCTTTTATAAACTTGGCTTTCACTTTATTGTCATTACTTAAAATTACTTCTATTGCATTATTATTTATTATTTTACTGCCATATAAATGATGTAAACTGGTAAGTATATATCCATCATTTGTAATGGCAAAACCGCTGCTATACCCTTTAATGGTTTTTACAGTTACAGTAGCTGTATTTGCATCTTTTGTATTTGTTAGTTTTACAATGGGCTTGGGCAAATAAGAGATTATAGTATCTGATAAGTTAAATGTAAATGTTAGTATATGTTTTGCCATTTTTTCGTTATGTATTAGTTGATATATAGCCGCTACATAAACCCTGTCAATAAGCGTTTCTCTATAACTCAACGAATCCATTTCTTGATTAGTTGCTATAATTTTTACAGTATCTACAACTTCATCATTTGCATCTTTTATTGTTAATGACATTTCAACTGTGGCTTTGTAGCATGTGCCTTTTTTATTGTTGCCCAATGGCACATCAAATACTTTATAAATTGTGGCTTTGTCAAATGTTCCAACAATGAATAAAGTATTATCAGGGTCTTTATAAAAGCCAGAATCTTTGTCGTAAAAATTGCTATGTTCCAAAACATATTTCAATTCTGTTGTTAGTTGTGGCTCTCGCCAATTGGCTCTTTCTGCATCAACATAACTGTACTGCCATTTAACTTTTTTTTCATTTTCATCAATCCCTTTTACATAATCGTTGTAATTAATGCCTTTATCTGTTAGCGTAAAGTTTTTTGCAAAAAATATTGAGTTTACATTAATAAACTTTTGGTCATTCTTTCTAGCTATTGTTTGATAATCTTGTGCAGATAAAGTTGCATATTGAGTAACCAATACTAGTATTACCAAAATAGACTTATTCATTTTATTTAATACCATCATCAAACAAAAATGGTTACTTTTAGTTGAATGTAAGGTATAATAATTTTATCATTCAGGTTTTGTCAAATAGTCGGTATTTAAAATTTGATGATTGTTACTTATAGCCCAATAGTCATTACTTACATAATTATTTGATTATACCTCAAACTATTTATCTGGCTTGATATTGGCATTGAGGTTAGTTCAATAAAAAAATTATAATGAAAAAATTAATCTTATTACTTGTTGTAGGTTCAATGACTGTTACAGCATTTTCTCAAACCACAACACCAACAAAAAAAGATGCTCAAAAAGACATTCGTAAGGATGTAAGAGAAATTAAAGAAGAACGTAAAGAGCGTAACAAAAAAATTGCAAAACTGCAGTTTAAAAAAGCTAGTAAAGACCAAACAGAAATTAACAAAGACAGAAAGGATATGAAAGCTAGCAAAAAACATTTAAAAAATAAAGGTGAAAAAAAGCCTATACAAAAAGCTAAAGAACAAGTAAAACAAAACGGTTAGTAAATCATTTGTTTATTAAAGCATACATAAAAGCCTCGTCTGTTAAAGACGAGGCTTTTACATTTTATTAGAAAATAGCAAAAAAACTATTGATAGTATTTTATGCTCCACTATTTATCAAGTCAATATCTGGTTTGCTTTCATCGGTAATGGCAACTTTGCCTCTATTGCTTCTTATTACTCTAGAGAACAAAGAAATCTCCTGATCGAATAAAAATCTAAAAAATAATTTTAACCAAGAGTTGTGGCTATGTAAAGTGTTGTAATAATTTGGAGCCGTACTTTTTATTTGTGGCAACTTGTTCCAAGGTATAGATGGAAAGTCATGGTGCTCATTATGATAACCCACATTAAAAGCCAGTGTATTCATTTTGCCATAATAACTATAAGTTTCTTGATCGTCTCCATGCGTTAAAAAATGTTCTTGTATCCATCTTGCACCAAGTGGATGTAAACCTACAGAAAAGAAGAAACTAGCTAAAAAATAAACAAAGGCTTTGGGTCCTAAAAAATAGCAAACAGCCGTCATAGCAATAATTTGTACCAACCAGTTAAATGCTACCCAGCCATCAAAAGCTTTTACTTCTTTAATACGAGACAATCTAAACAATTGAAAAATGGGATAAAATAATAGCCATATTGCTTTGCCAATAAAATAATTATTAATCAATTTTCCCTCGCCTTTATTGGGTATATCGCCATCTATCTCATACACACCTTGAAAAGAATGATGTTTTAAGTGGTATCTTTCGAAAGAAATGCTACTAGCAAATACCAAAGGAATATTGGCTAAAATGCCAGTCAATTTATTAGCTGTAGGGCTTTTAAAAATGAGCTTGTGCGTACACTCGTGTATCAATACAAATAAAGAATGATCTATAAATGCACCTACTAAATAAGCTACAATAAATACCAACCACCAGCTATAATTATTTAAAAAAATACCTAGTGCAAGTTGCATTGTAACCAACAATAAAGTTAGCCAAAATGAATATTTATTTTTGCCAATGAGTTGCCTTATCTCAGGATGTTCTTTTAAAATTTCTTTTGTGCGACTGCGATGTGGCTCTGGATTGGCAGAAAAAGTAAAATTTGTTTTTGGTTGCATCGCTTGCAATGTAAACAGAACTAGCTAGATTATTAGTAAAACTTTAGTATGATAACGCAACTATTATCAAAAACGAGTAAATAATTATTAAATCAATCGTTTGTTACATATTTGAATTAATCTTTGCCACAAATTAATTAATGCCTTCTACAAAACACAAAGCTTATATAGGACTATGCCTCACTAGTATTATTTGGGGAACCACTTGGGTGGCTATGAAGTATGCTATTAAAGGCATTCCGCCATTTCAATTGGCTGCAATGAGGCACATTGTTTCTGGGTCAATCTTTGTTTTGTTTTTTAGTATTTTAAAAAAAGAAAAATTGCCAACACTTGCACAGTTTAAAAAGTTATTATTCCTGGGTACTTTAACTTTTGTTATGGCAAATGCTTTAAGTACTTGGAGTTTAAAATATATTTCAAGTGGTTTAGGTGCATTAATTGGTGCATTGTATCCTTTAAGTGTTGTGTTAATTGAGTATTTTTTTTTCAATAATAAAAATATTAATCGAATTACTGTTATAGGTATTTTATTGGGTGTTGGTGGTATTGTTTTAGTGTTCTATAACAATGCATTTGCAGCTGCATCCAAAAACTATTTTTTAGGAGTTGGACTAGCTTTAATAGCTATGTTAAGCTGGAGTTGTGCCAGTATATTAATTTCAAAAAAATATATCAAAATGAATTCATACTACAGTATGGGTTGGCAAATGCTAATAAGTTTTGTTGTGTGTTTAGGAATTAGTTTTTGTGTTGAAAATCCTGTGCCCTTAGGTAATATTCCAAAGCAGTCTATAGTTGGTTTAGTCTATTTAATTATTGCAGGTTCGTTAATTGCAATGATGGCTTTTATGTACACAATGAAACATTTAAATCCTACTGTTGCTGTAATGTATGCTTATATAAATCCTATTATAGCAATGATTACAGGTACAATTATGCTGAAAGAACATTTATCAATAGTTATTATTGTTGGTTCTTTAATAACCTTAACAGGAGTGTATTTGGTAAATTATAGTTTTAAAAAAGGCATACCAGCACCTGTTGAATGATGCTATATTTATTACTGAATCAGCAAATGTGCTTTTTCATTTTCACTCACAAATAACAATAGAATTTGAACAAATAACAATGTCCATAGCAATACCATACATACATTGTTAACTTTTAGATATTGCTTTCTGTTTTCATTTGCTCTCATATTGTCTCTTACTGTTTCTGGTGTCCATACGAAATAATCTAGTAAAAATCGTTTAATGGTTTTATCGTTCCTGAGTTTACTAAAATACCACAGTTTGATGATTATAGTAATAAAAATTGCAACCCACACAATGATGTGTAGCAATTTTCCTGTAATAAATTGATGCATACTGGTGCTTAAAAGTTGAAAATATTAAAATGCTTAAAAGCTGGTGGTTAAGGTGTTATAAAGGTTATATAAAAGTAAGGGAAATTTATAAATACATATTTTTTTTCTTGGTGCTTTTGCAAAAGATAAACTCAGGCTCTTGGTAAAACACATTAAAATCAGTTTGTGTGCTATGTGTGTGGTAACAACAATAAAATTCGCTGCCATCTCCAAGTGCTGCCCCTTTTGGATTTCGCCACAACATACAATAAGCAATACGTTGTCCTAATAGTGCAGGTTTCATTGTTTGTGTAAACCAGTTTGTATATGTTGCATTGTTGGTATTTGCCAAATTATTACAACCCATTTCAGTTACTGCTGCAATTTTATTATGGCTATCTGCCCATTGAACAATTGTAGCAATTTGGTTTTGCATTTTTGCAACATATTGGCTACTTGTTGTTCCTGGACGTTGATAAGCATCAAGACCAATAATATCAACAAAACCATTATCGGGATAACGACTATTAAAATCACTTGCTGTAAATCCATCGTTTAAACTAAAAGCATATAAAACGTTATGCACGTTGCATACATCTTTCAAGTGTGTAATTGTCAATCGCCATAATTTTATATAATCTGTGGCACTGCACTTCGTTGCGTCCCACCAAAAACAATTTTGAACATTGCACTCATGAAATGGTCTAAAAATTATAGGAATCAATTTGCCGTCACTACCACGTAAACTATTAAAAAAATTGGCAACTGTAGTAAGCCATCCTTTAAAAATATCTTTATAAGTCATATTACTGCCATTGGGTTTAGATACACCATCTAATATTTTGGCCACAGTTGTACCATCGCCTGCACCACTACCAAATACTGGATTATTGGCGTGCCAGCATATCGTATTTACACAACCCATATCATAAACTTGTTTAATACAAGTTTTTAATTTAGACACTTCTATCCAATTAATCATTCTATTGCTACCTGTTTCTATTTGTCCAATATCCCAACCAAATACTCCAGGTAAATCTTTATTACTTAAGCTATCACTTACATCGCTAACACGTGCTTGTGGATTTGTTTCATAAGTCCAGCCTTTGCCGTACAATAAAGTATCGTGATGCCCAAAAATGGTTCTTGTATTACGAATGGAATTGAGTTTTGTAAACAAGTTTTTTGTTTCTAATGTAGCTCTAGAATCTATGGGTGCAGGAGTAACTGGCATTTCAATATTTGTTTTAGGTTGATGTTTAGCAGCATTTATTATTGGGGTGTTGTTGCTGCATATATTTTAAATGATTTGTAATCATTTGTTGAAACACAGTAATATCAATATCTGCAAGAGTTTTAATATGAATGCAGCCACCATCGGTTTTATGTTTACCAAACTTAGACAGGAGTTCTTCTCTTTGTTCAAAACTGCCAGATAGGTAAAGTGCTATACTAGAAGACCTTGGCGAAAAGGCAATCAATGGAGCATCTCCTTCTCTCCCACTATCGTACTTGTAATGATAACTACCAAAACCGACAATGCTAGGCCCCCACATTTTTGGCTCTAGGCTTGTTTGGCTTTGCAATAATTTTATTAAAGTAAAACAATTATTACGTCTTGTTTCATCTTTAACTTTATTAATAAAATTTTCAACATTACTATTGGTTTCAGTGGTTTTATTTTTTGCCATAACACTAATTTATGCTGACTTATTATTCATCAAATATCTTGATTTTATTTTACAACTGCTATACCTTCTTTATTTAATGATTGGTTTGATTACCTTCTTTAAAAATATTTCTTAGTATCATAGAAGCATTTTCTTCCAGTGCCAATCTATTAGCTTGATTGGCTAATCTTTCTTCAATCTTTTTCCGCTCATTAATTGATTTTTTAAAAATTTAGGTTGGTATATAATTCAAAAAATGCAATTAAAATTAATGAGACAGTTTAGGAAAGTAATGTCTTATTTCGCATTGTAAAAATAATATTTGGAGAAAAAAGAGGTTGTTGCTGAAATGAACAATTAAAACAAATGAAATCTATTGCCACAAGCTTCTGTTAACGCATTTCTATCATCTGGGTGTGCAATATCAATAAGTGCTTTAGCCCTTTGACGTAAATTTTTTCCATATAAATATGCCACACCAAATTCTGTAACTACATAGTGTATATGCCCACGAGATGTTACTACACCTGCACCTAATTTAAGATGTGGTACAATGCGTGATAATCCATTTTTGGTTCTACTAGTAATAACAATAATAGGTTTGCCACCTTCACTTAATGCAGCACCTCGCATAAAATCCATTTGCCCACCAATGCCACTGTACTGATAAGTACCTATACTATCAGCACATACTTGTCCTGTAATATCTATTTCTATGGCACTATTAATGGCAACTACTTTTGGGTTGCGTCTTATAACGTGTGGGTCGTTTACATAGTCAATATCTAAAAACTGTACAGCAGGGTTATCGTTTACATAATCATACAATTTTTTTGTACCTAGTGCAAAGGCTGTAACCATTTTATTCGGGTGTATTTTCTTTTTACTGTTATTGATAATATCTTTTTCAAATAATGGAATGACACCATCGCTAAACATTTCGGTGTGCATACCTAAATTTTTGTGATTGTGTAACGATTTTAATACAGCATCTGGAATAGTACCAATGCCTACTTGCAATGTGCTGCCATCTTCAATAAGTGAAGCAACATTTTTTCCTATTTTTAATTCCGTATCAGTCACTTTAGCACCATAATCAACTTCTGTTAGTTGTGTATCATAAAAAACCATAGCACAAAATCTATCAGTGTGTATCATACCATCACCATGTGTTCTAGGCATTTGGGGATTCACTAATGCAATTACTTTAGTTGCACAGTTTACTGCTGTTCGTGCAATATCAACAGATACTCCTAGCGAACAATAGCCATGTTTATCTGGCACCGAAACCTGGACCATTGCTACATCTATTGGTAACACAGTTCTTATCATATCTGGTATGTCGCTTAAAAATGCAGGA